>CAMASH010000005.1 GCA_945860745.1 Chthoniobacter flavus
TACGGCGACTGCATGCTGATCTTGTGAATCGAAACCGGTTTAAAGCATCGGATTCGACGGAAAGAGAGGCCGCCTTCGGCATGGCCATCCCCGAAAGATCATCACGGCTGAGGCTGCTTTCGGCGGGCCCGAAAGAACTCCCGCAGCAAAGCCACAGCCTCATCCGTCCTCACTCCGGCGGTGATTTCACAGGTATGATTGAGCTGGGGCATTTGCAGCAGGTTGAGCAAGCCGCCCGCCGCCCCCCCTTTCGCATCGGAACATCCGAAGATGACCCGCCGCAAACGCGCATGCACAATCGCCCCGGCGCACATCGGACACGGTTCCTTCGTCACGTAAAGATCGCAATCGGTCAGCCGCCAGTCCCCCACCCCGGCCTCCGCCTGCGTGATGGCCAGCATTTCCGCATGGGCCGTGGCATCCTTGAGGGTTTCCACCTGATTCCAGGCCCGGGCGATGATTTCGCCGTGGCGCACCACGACCGCACCCACCGGGACCTCCTCCGCGGCAAAGGCCTTGCGCGCCAGCCGCAGCGCCTCTCCCATAAAAAACTGATCACTGGCGAAATCCATAGCCGCACGTTATCTCATAGATCATGCCTTCACGCAAAATCCTCATTGCCCCCTCCATTCTGGCCTCCGATTTTTCCCGGCTCGGCGCGGAGGTCGAACGCATGACCGCCGCCGGCGGCGACTGGATTCATTGCGATGTGATGGACGGACATTTCGTGGACAACATTTCCTTTGGACCGGCCTTCGTGGAAGCCGCGTCGCGCCACACCGCTCTCCCCATTGACGTGCATCTCATGATCACGCGGCCGGACCGTTTTTTTCCCCGCTTCGCGAAGTTTGCCCGCTCCATTTCCGTCCATGTGGAAGCCGACCACGATGTGGCGCGGACGCTCGCCGCCATCCGCGCGGCGGGCTGCCTGGCCGGACTGGCCCTCAGTCCGCCCACGGCCATCGCGCGCATCGAACCCTTCCTCGGCCTCTTCGACATCCTGCTGGTCATGACGGTCAACCCCGGCTTCGGCGGTCAGGCCTTCCTTCCCGAAACGATGGAAAAGGTCCGCCGCGGCGCGAAATGGCGCGAAGAACGCGGCCTCGATTACCACATTGAAGTCGATGGCGGCATCGATACGGCCACGGCCAGAATTTCCCGCGAAGCCGGGGCTGATGTGATGGTGGCCGGCACCTCCGTTTTCAAAGCCCCCGACGCCGCCGCGGAAATCGCCTCACTGCGGTAGGGAGCGTTGCCTCCCACGCTCCGTCTTTTCTCAGCCCGGACACATCTCGGTCGCGTGGTGATTCGTCACCGGCACGCCGGGCTCGGGATATTCGAAAATCTTTCCCTCGTAATTGCGCACCACGACTTTTTCCTGATCGTGATAGAGCACATAACCCGGATTGACCGGCACCTTGCCGCCGCCGCCGGGCGCATCAATCACGTATTGCGGGATGGCATAGCCGGTGGTGTGCCCGCGCAATCCCTCGATAATCTCGATGCCCTTGGCCACGCTGGCCCGCAGATGCGACGAACCCTGGATGAGGTCACATTGATACAAATAATACGGCCGGACCCGGCAGAGCAGAAGTTTGTGCAGCAGTTCGCGCATCGTCTCCCCATCGTCATTCACCCCGGCCAGCAAAACGCTCTGATTGCCCAGCGGCACCCCGTGATCGGCCAGGCGTCCGAGCGCATCCCGCACTTCCACGGTCAGTTCCCGCGGATGGTTCACATGCACGCTCATCCAGGGCTGATACTTCTGCAGCATGCGGCAGAACTCCGGCGTGATGCGCTGCGGCAAAAAGATCGGCACCCGCGTGCCGATGCGCACAAACTCAATATGCGGAATGGCCCGCACCCGCTGGAGAAGGAACTCCAGCTTGGCATCGGTGAAAATCAACGCATCGCCGCCGGAGAAAAGCACATCCCGCACCTCGGTGTGCTTTTCCAGATAGGCAAAGGCTTCCTCGAAATTCGTGTGCAACTCCTGCTCGCCCGCCCCGCTCACCACCCGGCTCCGCGTGCAATAGCGGCAATACGACGCGCAGCGGTCCGTCACCAAAAACAACACCCGGTCAGGATACCGGTGGACCAGCCCCGGCACGGGCATGTGGCTGTCCTCGCCGCAGGGATCGGCCATTTCCCACGGCGCGGTATAGCCCTCCTCCATGCGCGGGACCACTTGCCGGCGGATGGGACAGTCGGGATTTTCCGGTTCGATCAGGTTGAAAAAATGCGGCGTGATGGCCAGCGAGAGCTTGTTCCCCGCCAGCAAAGCCCCCGCGCGCTCCTCCGGCGTCACCGCGATCAGTTCCTCCAGCCGGGCCAGCGAGGTCACGCGGTTCTTGAGCTGCCATTTCCAGTCGTTCCATTGGGCCGGGGCGACATCCGGCCAGTGTCCCGGCGCGTGAGAAACAAACCGGGCTTCCGAGGATTGCTTATGCATTGTTACAGGCGGAGAACGCTAGGCGGAATGGGGCACTTGTCAATCGGGAGACTCCCCGAGTCCTACAAATCCCGCGGGGAGAATGCAATCCCAGCCTGTAAGCGCCGTTGCAATGTAGCCGCCCCACTCCGTTGGGGCGTTCTCCTCAACACGGCAACGGAGTGCCGTGGCTACATCCCACAATCGACTTGGTTGGCGAGATCTTTTGCTACATTTTTGCCTTGGAATTCCTCTTTGCCCACCCGCGGCAGGGTGTTAAAAAAACGCCCACACCCAAACCTCCCATGAGCGACCTGACCACCACCATCCAATCCGCCGCCCGGTCCGGGAAAATCCTGCCGTCCTCCGCCGCCAATATCCTCTCCCTGCTGGAAAAATCGTCCTCCCCGGTCGATGCCGCCTCGATCCGCGAACTGGCCGCCGCGGAAAACTGGACCGAACTCGACAACCGCTTTTTCCGCACCATCGCCTTCGGCACCGGCGGACTGCGCGGCAAGACCATCGGGCTCACCGTCACCCGCGCGGAAAAAGGCGAACCCCAGCCGCTCGGCCGTCCCGAGTTTCCCTGCACCGGGACCAGCGCGATGAACTACTACAACCTCAGCCGCTCCACCCAGGGCCTCGTCGCCTACGTGAAGGAATACTTCGCCGCATCGGGCCGCCCGGGCAAACCCTCGCTCTGCATCTGTCACGACACCCGCTTTTACTCCCGCCAGTTCGCCGAACTCGCCGCCAAAGTCATGACCGAAAACGGCTGCGACGCCTACCTTTTCGAAGGACCCCGCTCCACCCCCGAACTCTCCTTCGCCGTCCGCTCCACCAACTCCCAGGCCGGCATCAACATCACCGCCAGCCACAACCCGCCGGAATACAACGGCTACAAAGTCTATTTTGAGGATGGCGCGCAAGTCGTCGAACCCCACGCCAGCGCCATCATCGACCGGGTCAATGCCGTCGAAAGCGAAAGTTACCAACCCCTCCCCGCCGCGCAGCAGGGCCGCGTGATTTCCCTGGGCGCCGAAGTGGACGAGGCCTACATGCAGCGGTTGGAAACCCTGCCCCTCGACCCCGAACTCATCCGCCGCGAAAATTCTCTCAAAATCGTTTACACCCCGCTCCACGGCGTCGGGGCCGTCATCATCAAACCCATGCTCGCCCGCCTCGGCTTCCAATGTCAGGGCGTGACCGAGCAGGAGACTCCCGACGGACGCTTCCCCACCGTCAAATCCCCCAACCCCGAGAACGCCGAGGCCCTCACCCTGGCCGTCAAGCTGGCCGACGAAACCGGGGCCGACCTCGTCATTGCGACCGACCCCGACGACGACCGCATGGGCATCGCCGCCCGGGATGGCGCCGGCAAAATGACCCTCCTCACCGGCAACCAGATCGGCTCCCTCATGGCCTGGTATCGCGCCAAACTGCATTTCGAGAAAGGCATCCTGACCGCCGCCACCGCCGGACGCGGCGTCATCATCAAGACCTTCGTCACCACCGACCTGCAAAAGGCCATCGCCGAAAAAGCCGGCCTGCGCTGCGTCGAAACCCTCACCGGCTTCAAATACATCGGCCAGAAACTGCAAAAATACGAGGAAGCCATTCCGGCCGACCTGCGCAAAAACTACCGCGACCTCACCGAGGCGGAAACCCGCAAACTGCGCCTTGATCATTCCTCCCTCTACGTCTTTGGCGGCGAGGAAAGCTACGGCTACAGCGGATCGGATTTCGTGCGCGATAAGGACGGCAACAGCGCCGCCGTCATGATCGCCGAGGTCGCCGCCTACGCCAAATCCCGGGGCCTCACCCTCACCGGTCTGCTCGATCAGATCTACGGCGAATTCGGCTACTACCTCGAACGCGGCGAATCCCTCACCATGGACGGCGCGGCCGGCGCGGCCCAGATCACGAAACTGGTGGACTCCTACGCCTCCACGCCGCCGGGGGAAATCGACGGCGCCAAAGTGGTCTCGGTGCAAAACTTCGCCACCGACACCCTCTTCGACGTGGAAGGCGACCGCATCCCGGCCGAAGCCATGCTCCTGATCACGCTGGCCGACCACCGCCGCATCGCCGTGCGCCCCTCCGGCACCGAACCCAAGATCAAATACTACATGTTTGCCGCGCAGAAAACTATCGGCGGAAAATCTTTCACGCCCGGGGAACTCGCCGCCATTAAACCTCTTGTCGCCGCGTCGCTTGATCGCCTGTGGCAATACCTCAAGGCTGATGCGACAGAACGGCTGGGATGATCCGGATGACCATCGGTTTCGGGATTCAGCACCGACCCACGGGAGATCGAAGCGTTTTCCCAAAGCGAGGGCGGCCTGATCTCCGCAGGAGACCGCCCGCTCATGCCAGAAACAGAAGGGCAGCAGCGGTCGGCTCGGAGAAAGGGGTCAAAGAAAGCCCCCTATTCTCTAACTTTTGCACCGCTCAATGGCCACGTGCCTTTGGGTAAAATCACCCGAAGAAATCAGGTTCGGAGGTAAAAGTTACGCCTCGACCAACTCAAGTTTGAGGCGTTTTCCCAAAGCGGTTGCGGCGCGGGAAAGCGTTTTCAGGGACAGGGAGTAATTTTTTTCGTCGAGAATGCGATTGATGGCGGCCCGGCTGGTTTTCATCTCGCGGGCGAGTTCGGAGACCGTTTTGTGCTGAGCGGCGAGGGCTTCCGCCAACTGGGCGGACAGAACCCTCTTGGCTGCCGCCGCGCAAACCTCCTCATAGAGGCCTTCCTCCTTGAGGAAATCGTCGAGACTTCCGCCCCGGTGTTTATTTTTCTTCGTTTTCATAATGTTTCCGTCTGGTCCTGGCCAATTGAATGGCTTCGTTGGGTGTCTTCTGCGTTTTCTTTTTGAATCCGTGGAGCAGGATCATGTCCCCGCCATGCTCAAAGAAAAGAATCCGCGCTATGGTGTTCGGCAATGTGGTGCGGACTTCCCAAAGCCCGCCTCCCAGCGAGTCCACCAGAGGCTTGCGCCACAGAGGACTCCATTGCACGGTCTTGATGTCCTCGCCGATGATTTTTGTGTCCTCCCTTGGCAGTGATTTCAACCATTCGCGAACCGGCTCGCTCCCCGTCTCCGTGGAGAAGAAAACCACGGCGCGCGGAAGCTTTCTCATGACAGACAGAATGTATCAATAATGATACAGCGTCAAGGGCCAATCGTTGCTCTCGGCCTTTTGAATTCCTTCACGCGTTGACGGCTCCATCCATGACTCTTCCCTCGCTGGTAATGTGGAAAGAGATCAAGAAAGGGGTTCCCTATTTTATTACCGTTGCACCGCTCAATGGCCACGTGCCTTTGGGTAAAATCACCCGAAGAAATCAGGTTCGGGGGTAAAAGTTACGCCTCGACCAACTCAAGTTTGAGGCGTTTTCCCAAAGCGGTTGCGGCGCGGGAAAGTGTTTTCAGGGACAGGGAGGAACGGCACTAAGTTAAGCCCCAACGGGGCTCAATCCCCTAGCCCTGGGTTGCGGAGCTACCCAGGGATCTCGAGGAAAAACAACGATCTGCCCTGCAAGGGCTGCATCCCAAAACGCCCTGAACTTCGCGCCATTCGGGACAGGGAGTAATTTTTTTCGTCGAGAATGCGATTGATGGCGGCCCGGCTGGTTTTCATCTCGCGGGCGAGTTCGGAGACCGTTTTGTGCTGAGCGGCGAGGGCTTCCGCCAGTTTGTGTTACTTGCCCGTAAGCACCGCAAACTCTTCCAGTGTCAAGCCACTGGAACGAATCAGGCTTCGCAAGGTGCCCTTGGCCACCTCCCGATGATCCGGGACGGACAGCGTTGCCATGCGACCGTCTTTGACCAGAATCATGTGACTGCCGCGTTGCCGAACCATCTCCCAGCCATCCCTGGCGAACGCTTTAACGACATCGCGTCCGCTGAGTGTTGGCAGGGAAGCCATCAAACGGCGACTTCAACTTGCTGCGTCTCCACAGTCAGAGGCAAGCCGCGTTCGGCCCGGACCTCCAGGCAGACAGCGATGGCCTCGCGGATGTTGGCGAGGGCTTCGTCGCGGGTGTCTCCCTGGCTGACGCAGCCGGGAATGGAAGGGCATTCAGCAATCCAAACGCCATCTTCATCCCGCTCAAGTGTGGTCAGGAACTTCATGGTCATGACTCTACCCTCCTTTCTAGCTTTTGAAAAGTCGTCCGTTTTGCTCCCCCCCATTCGGGTGCGATTAAAAGCGGGTGAGACTTGGGCTCCACCGGCTCACGCCGGCGGCTACGTCGCCGCGTTCGTGAGAACGTGGCCGGAGAAACCTCTCCTCCATTTAATCGCGCCTCCTCCATCCCGGACACGGAGAATTATGGGCAGGCCAAACGCTTTAAAGATGTGATCGCGCGTTTTGAAATGAAGGACGTCGAGCTGCCCGAGGCCATGCCGCAGGTCATGGCCATGCAGGCCGAGCCCATCCGGGAAAAGAGGACGCGCATCATCAAGGCTGAGGCGGAGTTTGAGGCCTCCACCAAGCTGGCGGCGGCTTCCGAGCAGATGGCGGGAAATCCCGCCGCGCGGGAACTGCGCCGGATGCAGAGGCTTTCCGAAATCGGATCGGAGGACAACAGCACCACCGTGCTGATGATTCCGTCGGATTTCGTCACGCTGGCGAAAAGCCTGAGCGAGTATTTGCGGGAACATCAAGCGGACGAACGGGCGCGGGCTTCGATCGAAAAGTCCTCAGCAGCCAAAACGCAGATTCGGAACCGTGAACAGGCGAGCCCGCCTCACGGATGAACAATCTCGGGGTCACCCGAACGTTGAATGGCTCTAAAGTCCACCGCGTTCAAAGTAAAAATCTGCGCGGCCCCGGCTTTGCGGGCAGCAACGAGGTGCAGATAGTCATAGATCGCTCCTCCCCGCACCCCCCGCTGCGACGAATCGTCGTAAGCATCCAGAAGTTCGGCTTCTGAAAGCGCAATGAGGGAAAGCCGGGGAGCAACGCTTTCCCGCAAGATGGAGGCGGCATCGGCAGGCGAAATGCGAATCCCCAGACGCCCGCCAGTCAGGGTGGAAAATGCCTCTGACAGGGCATGGGAAAAGGCGGCGAACTTCGCGGAAAGGAGAAGGCTCCGGCAGACTGCATGGTCTGGATCGGAGCCATCCAGGGCCGCCACGATGATGGAGGAATCCAACGCCCGCTTCATGACCTAGCGCGGCGGGCCAGTGTCCGCCCGGCCAGAGCTTCGCGATCCGCTTTGATGGCCCGGACGGTGCCCCCTTCTTCGCGGGGTGCGCCGCCCAGGATCACAGGAAACCCGTCCTTCATCTGAATCTGAACATTGCCCGCCTCCGGCACTGCTTCAAACTTGCCAGCCGATACCTGCAATCGCAAGCGGGTGCCTTCGCGAAGTCCAAGACTTTCGCGGATGACTTTCGGCACAACCAATCGACCCGCTTTACCCAGAGTAATGGTGACATCCATGCCAAACTTTGTGGCATTTTGAATGGCAGAAGTCAATCCTCCAGCGCAGCGCCTTGGTTTTTCATGGTCGGCTGAGAGGCAAAGCGTAACGTGCGGTCCAACCCGCCGTCATCCTTGATGTCCGCCAGCAACGCACCCCGCAAGGGTCCCATCCAATCCGCCTTCGACCGGACCGGCGACTTCATGGTCAAAGGCCTCCGGCTCTGGCGGATTCTGCGTTCCCGCCGCGCCCGCAGAATCCATTCCCACCGTCAGAGGATGAGCCAACGCGAGGACGCTCTGCAGAAAAGGCGCGAGGACTGGGCGGCCCGGCAACGGCGGCGCAAAACCCGCAAACCCCGCCGCGTCCGCAGTGCGCGCAGTCTCATGCGTCTGGAACGTCTGCGCCAGTTCCATCGCCAGACCCCGCCCGGCAGGCTGCTGGCCTTGGGCCTTGCCCCCGCCGCCGTTGTTTCTCTTGTCGTGGTCGGCCTGTTTGTTTTCTCCCCGACCAAACCGCGCCTGCAACCGGCCCCGGTTTCCAAGGCCCCGGGCCCACAGAATTTGAGAGAACTCCAGAACGAGACCGCCCGCCTCCTGACGGACAACCGGCTGGATGAAGCGCAGAAGAATCTGGAGGCCTTGGACAAGCTGGCTCCGGACACCTTTATCGTGCTGTCTCACCATGGCGCCATGCACATGCTGCGGAAAGACTATCCCGCCGCACGCACCGCCTTTGCCAAGGCCCTGGAGGTCAAACCCGACAGCTACGTCACCCGCTACAACCTGGCCGAGGTGGAATTCCTGACAAAAAACTATCCCGAAGCCGAACGCCTCTTCCGCCAAATGCACGAGGTGAACCGCGGGGATGAGATCATCCTCTTCCGGCTGGCCCTCTGCGCCATTTTTCAAAATAGCGGGGAGCGGTTCGACCGCTACTTGAAGGAGTTCCCTCCCGAGGGACGCAGCCCCGCCCGGCAATACGCCGCCGCCGCCCGCCTGCTTCAGGACAGAAAAACCGGTGAAGCGACCAGGCTCATCCAGCAGGCCCGCATCATTTTTGGCGATCAGACCATATTCTACGACACCACTTTCCGCGAAATGGGTCTGGTCAAGTGACGACCCGCGATGGGGCCCCGTCCGCCCAAAGAAGCCTCGATGTTACGAAACCGTAACCTTGAGCCACTTGTCCCCTCCCCGCACCTGGCGAATTGTTGTCGGATGTGCCAGTGCGCTCAATCCCGGCGCGGATTTGATCTTTCAAAACCGCCTTCCCGTTTTTCCCCCAGGAAGGCGGTATTTCTGCTTCCGGCAGGGCCCGCAGCGCCCGGCACCTCTCCAAACACCTCAACGGCACATTGAGTCCGGCCATTTCCATGATCTTTTCCACCTCTGTCCTCTGCTGCCGCGGGCTGGCGAAACGCCCGCTTCAACCGGGAAAATCCCAGCCGTAAAGCGGCTCTTTGCGCATGCAGGCCCCGCGACCAGCGTCAGGTGTTCGCCCGGCAAGGCGGCCATCCTCCCGGATTGCCCTCCTGCTGCTGGGCGCCATGTTGCTGGCTCCGGCCAGCCGGGGCGGTGACATCCTGCGCGGCGGCGCCACGGTGGACCGCAACCGCAAGAACGCCGACGCCCGGGGCCGGGCCGGCGCGGAAACGGCCGACATCGCCAAGACTGCCGCCCGCGACCGCCTGGCCCGAACCACGGAGGCGATCAACGCCGTCCGCCGCATGCAACAAGGGGCCCCCGCCCCCGCCCTCTCCGTTCCCGACGGGCTTGTGCCCGGCGGCCTGCACCGCGCCACCGGCCTCAATGCCCGCTGGGACGGTGCCCTTGACCCGGTGCAAAGCGGCAATACCATTGGGATCAAGCAAACAAAATCCCAAGCCATCCTGCATTGGGAAACCTTCAATGTCGGCCGCAACACCACGCTGCAATTTGATCAAAGCGAGGGCAAGGCCGACGCGGGCAAATGGATCGCCTTCAACAAAGTTTCCGATCCGACCGGCGTCCCCTCGCAAATCCTGGGCTCAATCAAAGCCGACGGGCAGGTTTATATCCTGAACCAGAACGGCATCATTTTCGGTGCCGGCAGCCAGATCAACACCCGCACCCTGGTGGCGTCCGCGATTCCGATCAATGACAACCTGGTCGAGCGCGGTCTGCTGAATCAGGCCACCGGAGATGCGCAGTTTCTTTTCTCCACCCAAGCCCAGGCAGGATCCGTCCCCCCTGCGGTTCCCGCAGGCTTCGTGTACGGAGATGTCAACGTGGCAGCCGGAGCCACTCTCTCCACTCCGGTTTCGGCCGAGGGCAGCGGTGGGCGCATCGTACTGGCCGGCGCCAATGTGTCCAATGCCGGCAAAATTGCCACTCCCGCCGGGCAGACCATCCTCGCAGCCGGTCTGCAAATCGGTTTCGACGCTCACTCCTCCGCGGACCCCAGCTTGCGAGGGTTGGATGTCTTCATTGGCGACGTCGGACGATACGGCGGAAAGGCCGTTAATAGCGGCCTGATCGAGGTTTACGAAGGCAGCCTTGTGATGGCGGGCCGACGCATCGAACAGAACGGCGCGGTGGACAGCAGCACGTCAGTGACCCTAAACGGCCGGATCGACCTGCTCGCCAACTACAATGCAGTGCCAAACTCCAATTACAACGCGGCAAATCCCGGAGCCGAGCTCGCCTTCCTCCACCAGACCACCGGAACGGTCATTCAAGGACTGGGAAGTGTCACACGCATCCTGCCGGACACCTCTCTTACCGCAACAACGGTTGGCGAGGAACTCCCGATCCGGTCCCAAGTCAATATCCAGGGCCAGACCGTGTTTTTTGACCAGGATGCCATGCTTCTCGCGCCGAATGCCGACATTACAATCCAAGCGGGCCAGTGGAGTCCGGTCACGACTACAGTGACGGATAACATTACCCGCGGCACACGTATTCTGGAGGATTTCGTTTACACCGGCGGACAAGTCTATCTTGATGCCGGTTCCTTTATCGATGCCTCAGGCACGCCGGATGTTTTCGTCCCTCTCTCGCAGAGCATCCTGGAAGTTCAACTCCGCAGCAATGAACTGTCCGTCGCGCCCCTCCAACGCACCGGGGATATCCGCGGCCAGACGCTTACGATCGATATCCGCCGCACGGGAAGCTATCAGGGCCGACAATGGATCGGCACGCCACTGGGAGACGCCTCCGGCTTTGCCAACATCATCGAACGCAACGCCAGCCAGCTCACCACCGCGGGCGGATCTGTCACCATCCAGGCCGGGCAGTCGGTCATCGCGCAGAAGGGTTCGATCATTGATGTCTCCGGCGGATACTTCTCCAACGAAGGGGGAAAAGTTAAAACCACCCGCCTGCGCTATGGAGCTCATTTGATCGATATTGCTGAGGCCACACCGGATCGGCTCTATGACGGAGTCTATGAGCCCGAATCGATCGAGATCTCGCAAAAGTGGGGGCTTTCGAAGACCTTTGCCCACACCCTTGCCCCCACGGGAGCCCACACGCAGCCGGGTTACGTTTCCGGCGCGGCCGGCGGCAATCTGGAAATCACCGCTCCTGGCATGGCCCTCGACGGCGAACTTCTGGGCCGAACCGTCATCGGCCCGCGCCAGTTGCGTAAGGATACGGCAACGAGCGAGATGCCGGAACTCTCCTCGCTGCGGCTTTCCTTCACCGGACAGAAGCAGGTTCTGAATACAGGCGGCGAGCTGGCGATCGTGACGCATTCTCCCACTCCCCCGAAAATCACCTTCGGGCAAGCGGTCAAACTCCCGTTGGCCACCCCCTTCCGGGAGGCATCGCGCTTCCCTCTGAGTGAAGATCGCCGCAAGGGTTTTGCCCTGCCCTCCGACTTTTTCGCGGTGACTGGCTTCGGTTCCCTCGAAATTGAAAACAGTGAGGGGGACTTCGAAGTAACGCGAGGCTCGGACATCCAATTGCCCGCCACGGGATCGCTGGTTGTGACCGGTCGCAACATCAAGATTGAGGGAAACGTCCGGGCTCCGGCAGGCACGCTGACATTTACCGCCTACAATCTGCCTCCTTACCAGACTCCCATCGATCAGTTGGTTGACCCGAACCCCCCGGTCCGCGATTCGTCTGAGGGAACCGTGGCACTTTCCGAAACGGCGGTTCTGGATGTCTCGGGCTTGTTGGTGGATGACCGCCACAGTGCCCCGGTCAATCCGGATCAGCCTCCCATCGTGACCCAGGGAGGCGACATCACCCTCGAAGGCTACAATGTTTCCCTTCCGGAGGGCAGCCGCCTGGATGCCTCCGGAGGAGTTGCGGTCGATGTGCGGGGTAGTTATGCCTACGGGGACGGCGGATCGATCACGATCAAGGCCGGGCAGGATCCGAACTACCGGTCGGTGCTGGGCGGCAAGCTGGAACTTTTGGGCGAACTCCGCGGGTATTCGGGTGCCACGGGAGGATCGCTGGCCATCAAGGCGCCGCTTATTCAAGTGGGAGGCAGTCCGCTTCACCCGGACACCTTGTTGCTACAACCGGAGTTTTTCAGCCGGGGTGGATTCAGCGAGTTTAACCTGACCGGCATAGGCGGGGCCGTTGAGGGTCCGTTCGTTCCCGATCCGAATGACCCGGACGCACCGACCCCCTATCTCCCCGCCGTTTACATTGCGCCCGGCACCGTGATTGAACCGCAGGTGGAAGGCCTCGCTTACGTTCCCTTCGGCCCCGGCGGCCAGAGCGCGGGGCTTCGCCGGATTACGCGGCCGCCGGGAGTGCGACCGGCGGTCTCGCTTGGCTTTTTTGCCGACAGCGTGCGCAACGATTTCGCCGATCTCGACGAACTCGGAAATGTGATCCTGCCGGGCGACCTCCTGCTCCGCCGTGGAGATATTGTGATGTCAGAAGGAGCGCGGATCACGACGGAGCCCGGCGGAAGCGTGGTCTTCGATGGGGACACCGTCGCGATCCTGGGCAGCATCACCGCGCCTGGTGGTTCAGTGCAAATCAAGGGCGCTTCAAGTTTTCCGCTCAGCGCGGCGGAGCAACTCGTATTTCAGTTTTATCGTCCGACCGTTTATTTGGGCAATCTGGCGAGGATCTCCGTCGCAGGAACCACGGTTCTCCTGCCTGATTCCTACGGACGCCGGACCGGAACTGTCTACGACGGGGGCCGTATTGAGATCTCCGGAAACATCGTGGCCCAGGCCGGCGCGGTCCTGGATGTGTCGGGCGCATCAGGTGTTCTGGATTTTCACCCCTCGCGTCTAGCCCTCGTCCAGGAAACGCAAGTGCCGCGCAACGCAGGCCTGAACAGTCAGCCGTGGAGCCTTCGCACGGTTCCCCTACAGGTTGATAGCGACGGCGGAACTCTTGTTCTGGCCGGCTCGCAGATGTTGTTTACCGATGCGACTCTGCTTGGCCAGGCCGGCGGACCGACCGCGGTCGGCGGAACTCTGGAAGTATCCTCCGGACGGCCTGAGGATCCGCTCCAACGATTCGGCAGCGATATCAATCTCGTCGTGGCGCAAACCAATGATTCCTTTCCCCGTGGAAACGACAAGACCGGCATCGGCCGGCCGATCCGCGACCACCTCGGAGTCCTGGTGCCCCAGATGGGATACTTCGCGGCCGACGATTTCCTAGCGGGCGGGTTTGACTCATTGGATTTGGGCATGTCCCAGGGTGCGGCTGGCACCGCCCGGGGAGGAAACGTCCAATTCTACGGGCCGGTCAAGATCGAGGCGAGAGGATCCCTGCGGGTGGCCAGCGGAGGGATCATTCGGGCCGATTCGGCGGTTTCTCTCAAGGCTCCCTACATCGCCGTTGGACAGATCTTCCGGGCTCCGGTCAATCCGGTGGAAAATCTGGAAAACCCCTTTTATCCGTTCCAGAAATTTGAAAATGGCGGCTCGGGCCCCGAGTCCGTTCTGCCCGAGTTTGGCCCAGGAAGCCTGACCTTGACCGCCGATGTGATCGATGTGGGAACGTTGGTGTTGAAAAACATTGGCCAAGCCTCGTTCTCCGCACCGGGAGGCGATATTCGCGGCAATGGAACCTTGAGTATTGCGGGAGATCTGACTCTCAACGCCGCCCAGATTTACCCAACCACGTACTCGGCCTTCAATATCTTCGCCTATGATCATGCGGGAGTGCAGGGCTCGGTGACGGTCAAGCGTTCCGGTCAGGCGGCGGCTCCTCTCTCGGCGGCCGGAAGCCTCAACATCTATGCCTCCATCATCAACCAAGGTGGCGTTCTGCTCGCTCCTTTCGGGTCGATCACGCTGGGCTGGGATGGCACCGACCTGGACCCCACCGATCCTAACGTCTTCGGGCCCGTCAATCCGGCGGCGCTCGATGGCAACACACCGGTCGCCAAAAACGTAACTCTCAAATCCGGCAGCCTCACCTCGGTTGCCGGCATCGATTACTCCTCCGATCAGGGCCTTTTGATTCCTTTTGGTAACAGTCCCGACGGGTTGTCAGTCATTGATCCCCGCGGGGTCAACGTGACAGCCGCCGGCTTGCCACAGAAAAGCATAGCCGTCGCTGGAAACAATGTGGTCACGGAGGAAAATTCCCTCATCGACATCCGGGGCGGAGGAGATCTTTTTGCCACCCAGTGGATTCCGGGAATCGGCGGTCAGGTCGATCTTCTCGGAAGTGCCTCTGGGGATTGGTCGGCAACCACCGATTACGCTGCGGGCGATCTGGTTACGTCAGGAGGCGAAACCTGGTCAGCCCGCGTGGCCATCAATGTGGCGGATTTTGCCAGCGGCAGGAGCCCCACTCCCTCGGTCAGCCCGTATTGGACCCGAGTCGCAGAATCCTATGCCGTGGTGCCGGGATACGGATCCCGCATCGCGCCCCATGCGCCGTTTAACACCGGGGTCAACTCCACGAGCCTGGGCGAAGACCCGGGTTACATTAGTACGAATCTAAGTTTGGGAGACCGAGTTTATCTGGATGGAGGGTCGGGGCTTCCTGCTGGCGAATACACGTTGCTTCCCCGCCGCTACGCGCTCCTGCCGGGGGCTTTTCTTGTGACGCCGCAGGATTCCGGACCTGTCGGGACATATTCTGGCGCGGAAGGAACGACCTTCGTGACCGGCTACCAACTCAACGGACTGAACCGTCCCTCGACGCTCTCGCCTCTGCGTGATCGTTTTGAAGTGGCCCCGGCCAGAGTGGTGGCCAAGCGCGCGGAATACGCGACCTATGGACTCAGCTCCTTCCTCACCGCCGCCGGTGTGCGGTTGGACCTGACGGAAGTTCAGCGACTTCCCATCGATTCCGGTTACCTGCTCCTCCATGGCAATTCCGGTCTGAACCTGGCCGGACGGGTGCTCTCTCCTGCGCCGGACGGCGGACGGGGCTCTCTCATCGATATTAGCAGTTTCGCGGACATCACCATTGTCAGCCCCGGCCAGAGTGCCAAAGGCAGTGCGGTGTTGAATGCCGAAACCCTGAGCGGGTTTGGGGCCGAAAGCCTCCTGATTGGCGGTATCCGCCGTTCCAACCTCCTCGGCACTTCGGTGGAAGTCCGCACCTCCAAGCTTGTGCTAAACAACGCCGGCGCGCCGCTATCCGGACCGGAAATCACACTGGTATCCCGGCGCGAACTGACTCTGGCGCCAGGCGCCCAACTCCTCGTCTCGGGCAAGAAGACCGAGTCGTCCGATCCTCTTCTCATCGATGGCAATGGCGTGGCCATCCGTGCCAGTGCGGATGAGACAGCCTCGATTCATCGTTCGAACGTCACCGGCTCCAACCTGCCTCTGCTGACTATTGGCTCCGGCGCTCAGATCGAAGGCCCGTCGCTCACACTGGATTCCTCTTACGGATTCAACCTTGCCTCTGACGCCAGGATCGATGCCAGAACCCTGACCTTGGGAGCGGGACAAATCAGCCTGCTCCTCGGAGGACCAACCGCTCTGACCGGGCAAATCAGCAACCCCCAACTCGTTCTGACGGGCAACGTTCTCCAAGATGTCCAATCCGTCTCGAGCCTCAGCCTGCTGGCCTACCAAACTTCGATCGATATCTACGGTCCCGGCACTTTCGGCGGAGCAGGACTGAAGTCTCTCTCGTTAGTGGCCCCGGAGATCCGCGGCTTTAATCAGGGTGCGGGCTCATCCACCTTCACCGCTGGCGATGTTTTCCTTTCCAACGCGCGAGGAGTCACTCCTCCCGGCCCTTCTGCCGCCCCCGCCGGATCGCTCATTTTCGACACGAACACTGTGACCATTGGCGGCGGAAACCTGAACGTTTCGCAGTATGAAAATCTGATTCTCAATGCCGCCGGAGGAGTGAGCCTGGAGGGAACGGGAGGCTTCTTCGCCCAGCGCAACATGACCATCAACACGCCGCTGGTGGTGGCCGCCCAAGGCGCCCGGCAAAATCTTGTCGCCGGTGGAACTCTCGAACTGAACAAGACCGGGGGATCCGCCGCAGTGCTAGGCGGTCTGGGCGCATCCCTCACCCTCCGCGGCACCAGTGTGGAGGTTCTCTCGGATATTCTGCTACCCAGCGGCCTGCTGGAAATCCGCGCCACCGGACCGGGCGGCGATGTGCTGGTGGGCGGTAACATCAACCTCTCGGGACGAGCGACGTCATTTTACGATCTCTCCCGCTACACCGATGGCGGGGAACTTCGCTTGATTTCGGAAACCGGCGACGTCTCGCTTTTGGCCGACAGTTCCGTCTCGGTGGCGGCGGCTGCAGGCGGTGGCAACGCGGGAAAAATCGCAGTCCAGGCCGTGCAGGGACAGTTCTCGGCCTTGGGCGAATTCCTGGGACAAGCCGGGGCTGACGGGAAAGGCGGATCGTTTGAACTCGACACGCTTCAACTCGCCTCCCTCGATGTATTGCGGGATTTGCTCAATGCGGGCGGATTCACCGAATCGCGAGACGTCCGCGTGCGCACCGGCAATCTGACGGTCGCCGGCACAACCGTGACGCGCAACTACACGCTCGCGGCCGACGGCGGCAATATCGACGTGACCGGCGTCATCGATGGCAGCGGAGTGACGGGAGGAAACATTTCCCTGATCGCCCGCGGAAATCTCACGCTTCAGGCTGGCTCGGTCCTGACGGTGGCAGCCGAGGAGTTCAGCAACGCCGGCAAGGGCGGCACCATCCACCTTGAGGCTGGAGCAGCTATAGGTGGCTCGCCGAACCTCGCCGGCTCGGTCAACCTGCTGGCTGGCTCCCAGATTGATCTCTCCGTCGCCGCCTATCAACAAGGAGCCACCGTGGTGCCGAACGGCAGCTTCACCGACCCCACCAGCAGCGCCTTCCGCGGGCAGTTTCAGGGCACCCTCCATCTGCGCGCTCCGCAGATCAGCGGAAACACCGACGTCGGCGTCAGCAAGCTGCTGGGCTCGATCAATGGGGCCTCCTCCATCCTGGTGGAAGGCTACCGGGTTTACACCCCGGCAGGCGGGGTCATGAACATAGCCCTGCGCAATTCAATCAATACCCAGGCTTCCGCTTTCATCGTGGCCAATGAGGCCGCCATGCGGACCAAATTGCTGACGGGCAGCCCCAATTCTGCCCTCGATCCGATTGTCGTCATCGCCCCGGGAGCCGAGGTCGTCAATACGACGGGTGATCTCACCCTTGGGCTGGCCAATCCCACCGGCAATACCAACGTCGAGGCGCGTTCCGCCGCCGACTGGGATTTCTCCACCTTCCGCTACGGCACCCGCCGCGCCCCAGGTGTCCTGACTCTGCGAGCCCGCGGGAATATCGCATTCAACAACTCTCTCAGTGATGGCTTCACTCCGACTGGTGCAACTTCCGAATCCGGCAATTCGACCATGTGGCTGGCCAATCTCACGCCGATTGACATCGATGGGCTGGGTCAACTTTACCGCCCGATTAACTTGCAATCCTGGTCGTTTAAGGTCACCGCCGGCTCGGATTTGGCTGCGGTCAATTCGGGCGCCACTCTGAACCTTGGCACACCAGGAATAACGGGTTCCATCTTTGTGGGTGAATTCTACGCCCCCGTGCCGAACAGCCTGACCGGGGCTCCCAGTCCCGCAGTGGGCGATAACGGTCTGACCGCCAACTCGATTCGCATCTCCACCGATGCGACAGATCGGGGAACCCGCTTTGAAGTAATTCGCAACGGCACCGGATCCATTACCCTGAATGCCGCCCGCGACGTGCAGTTGCGCAATCAATTCGCCACGGTTTACACCGCGGGCGTTCGCATTCCCACTCCCCAGAATCTTTTTGGAGTCAATGATTTCAGGCCGCCTGATAGCCCACCCACCGCGGCGACCCATCCCACGCAAGGCGCATTGGGAGCTGTCCAGCAACTCTACGGTCCCGTCTTTAACTTCGGCCAAGGTCCGCGACGCATAGCCCAGTATTCCATGGCGGGGGGCCAGGTTTCCCTTGCGGCCGGACAAGATGTCGGACGTTACACTCGCGTCGCGATTGGCGGAACACCGACCGTCGTCAAGGATTCTTCCCGACAGCTCCCGGGAAATTGGCTCTATCGCCGCGGATATGTGGATCCGGATACCGGACTGTTTGGGGTTCAAGCGATTGATGGCACAATCGTCAATGACACCTCCACCTCCACAACATGGTGGATTGATTACAGCAATTTCTTCCAAGGCATCGGTGCCCTTGGCGGCGGGGACGTTTCTCTTGTGGCCGGCAGAAACATTGAAAACATCGACGCGGTTGCCCCGACTAATGCGCGCATGTCCGGCCGCGATGCCCTGGGCAACAATATCGCACCCAATGCCGATCTCCTGCTTGAACTGGGCGGCGGAGACCTGAGCATCGTGGCGGGAAACAATATCGACGGAGGGGTTTATTATGTGGAACGCGGCGAGGGACTGCTCCGCGCCGGCGGGGAAATCACCACAAACGAAGCCCGCTCTCCCTCCTTCGGATATTTGAAGGATCCGAATGTGCGCGACACTTCTGAAAGCCTTAGTTGGCTGCCCACCACCCTCTATCTGGGCAAGGGTTCCTTTGACGTGACCGCGCAGGGAAATGTGCTCCTCGGCCCGGTGGTTAATGCCTTCCTCATGCCGCAGGGACTGAATAACAGGTATTGGTATAAAACCTACTTTAACACCTACGGTGAGGACTCCTCCGTCAGCGTGACTTCTGTGCAGGGAGATGTAACCCACCGCATGGCGGTGGTGAACGCCGGCGGAGCTATTGTTTCGCCCCTGAGCAACTGGCTGGCCACCCAGAATCTCCTGGTCCCCGGCTCGAACTCCACTTCGGCCTACTACCAGCCATGGATCCGCCTGGCCGAGAGCAACGTTAACGAGTTTGCCTCCATTCTCTCCATTCTGCCGCCAAGGCTTTACTCCACCAGCGTCTCCGGGGACATCAATCTCGTAGGAGACATCAACCTCTTTCCTTCTCCCACCGGGACGCTGGAACTGACCGCGGCAGGCAGCATCAATGCCCTGCAACCCGTCGGCCTGCAGACCGACGGGCGCACGCCCTACATTTCGAGCACGGTCAATGTATCGGATGCGAATCCCGGTGCTTTCTTTGGTGTCACCTCGCCCTACGCCGCCTTTACGACTGCCAAAACCACCACGACCCTGACCACCTCGGGCGCTGGATTCTTCAGCATCTTCACCGACAGCTTCACGGAAACCGGATCGTTCATCGGAACGAGCGCCGGGATCAGCGGGAAACGGGCGCGGCATGCTGAATCCATCCTGCATGCGGCGGACCTGCAGCCCGTGCGGGTTTATGCCAATCTGGGGGACATCTCGGGATTGACCCTCTTCACGCCCAAGGCCACTCAGATTGTCGCAGGAGCTGACATCACAGACATTGCGTTTTATCTGCAGAATGCCACGCCGGACAGCGTCTCCATCGTTTCGGCCGGGCAAGATGTCATTCCCTTCAACGAAACTTCAGCCTTGCGAACCATCGCCACGCAGGGAACGAATTTCATTCCTGGAGGCGGAAGAGTGCGGGATGATGGCAGCTTCACCTCGGCCTTGCAGGGCGACATCCAGATCAACGGCGAGGGCGTTCTGGAGGTGCTGGCGGGACGGAACATTGATCTCGGCACCTCGGAAGGATTTGCGGACGGGACCGGAGCCGGAATCACCAGTATCGGACGCTCGCGCAATCCGTTCCTTCCCTTCGATGGGTCGAGAGTTATCGTCCTGGCTGGCATCACTGGGCCCGACGATGGGGCTGCCCTGGGCTTGCGCGGCAGCACTCTGGATTTTGACGGCTTCATCGACCAATTCAGCGCAGGCGGGGTGGCCGGACTTGCCGGGGCAAACGAGGATCTCCTCGACTTGCTGGAAGACTTCGACAGCCTGACTCCCGAACAGCAGGCCATCGCCGCCCTGGATGTGTTCTTTCTCCAGTTGCGTCAGGCCGCAGCAGACTTTAACACGACCGGAAGTTATGAGGCCGGTTATAGCGCCATTGCCACTTTGTTCGGAGCAACCAGTCCCGCCGGGGAGATTTTCACCCGCACGAGGGACATTCGCACGACCAGCGGGGGCGGCATCACGATCGGCGCACCGGGCGGAGGCATGACCATGGCTTCGACCCTCCCCACCGCCAGCCTGACTCCGCCCGGAGTGGTTACCGAGTTCGGAGGGGCCGTAAATGTCTTCCTCAAGGGCGACCTCGACATCGGGGCCACTCGAATCTTCACCCTGCGCGGTGGCGACCTGACCATCTGGTCTTCCGAAGGCGATATCGCCGCCGGCACCGCCGCCAAGACCGTGGTTTCCGCCCCCCCCACCCGCGTCACTATCGACTCGACCAGCGCCGAAGTGCAGACCGATCTCGGCGGTCTCGCCACCGGCGGCGGCATCGGAGTTCTTGCTTCGGTCGACGGAGTGGACCCCGGCAATGTCACCCTGATCGCCCCGGTGGGAACAGTCGACGCGGGCGACGCGGGTATTCGTGCCACGGGCGACATCACCATCGCGGCGGCGGCAGTTGTGAACGCCGACAATATCTCCGCCGGCGGCGCTTCGGTGGGCGTGCCGACCGCTGCGGTGGTGGCCGCGCCCAACATCGCAGGGCTGAGTTCCGCCTCAAGCTCCACCGGCGCGGCCAACAGCGCGGCCACCCAGGTAGCCGATCAGGCCAGGCCGCAGCCCACTCCGGAAGAGACGCCATCCCTCATCGCTGTCGAGGTGCTGGGCTACGGGGGCGGAGAACAAGAGTAAGCCGGAACCAGATGAACCAAATGGTCAGAATGGAAACGTCGGGAATCTGCCAATGGTGTCCGAATTTTTCAAAGAGCTGAATTGAGGATGAAGTGAACCGTTCCGTACCTCAGGCCCTCAATCGACAATCTGCGGAGGGATTTTTTTCGGGTCGCAAGATATTGACAATTTGTCTCGTTTTGCTGGCCATCTTTGTGGCGGCCGATACCGCCATCCGGTTGATGGGTGTGGCGGCCGTTACCGCCGTGCAGACCAGTGAAACTCCGGAGGGAACCCGGAAGATTTCTCCCGGGGGACGCGAACGCGTGGAGATTCTGCCCCCCGCATCTATGGACGCCCGATGGTGGGTGATCCATACCGAGAATTTTCTGCGGGGAAACTCGCTGCGGGTGCGCGCGACCGATCTCGACAATGCGCCTGCAGGCCGCGAGGTCCATTGGAGTTCCAGCCTTATCTGGCTGCTGGCGGCCATGGCCGGACTCGTGTCAGCCGTGACCGGCAAGCCCGCTGTCGAATGCGTCGCGCAAGCCGCCTACTGGGCCGGGCCTGTCCTTTTGTCGGGATGCCTCCTCGGGTTAGGTCTCATGACCGCCAGACGATTCGGCCCCGGCCTGGCCGGAATCCTTCTTTTGATTTTTGGAACGTCGCCCCTGATTTACCAGGGATTTCGCGCCGGGGAAACCGACCACCACGGTCTGGTCTGCGCCTTGGCCGCCGGCAGCGTCCTGGCCTTGGTTGCCGGTGGCGGGGGGCTGGTGCGCCGGGATGGAAAGAAGACCCTCGGCTGGCCGCGGCCGGATTCCGCGCGCCGTTGGTTTCTTCTCTCCGGCTGCTTGGGCGGTGCCGCCCTGTGGGTCAGCGCCGCCTCTTTTATTCCGATTCTGGTGGGTTGCGCATTGGGAGCCATGGCCCTCGCGTTCGTGTTCAAGCGAAAATCAGCAGATGGATGGCTTATTGCGCCCGAACTCTGGCGCACGTGGGGTCGGGCGGGCTGCGCTTCCAGCTTGTTTTTTTATGCCGTGGAATACTTCCCCAACCACATGGGATGGCGACTCGAAGTGAATCATCCGCTCTATGCTCTGGCCTGGTTGGGAGCGGGAGATTTGCTCGCGCGAATCCTCGGGAGAGTCGAAGCGGCCTCCGGCCGTTTGCCCTCGCAGAAAAAACCGTTGAAAGCCGCTTCTCCTTTGACCCTGATCGCCTCGCTCCTCGCCCTGGCCGCTCCAGTCGTTCTCATTTTGGCAAATCCGCAGGGCTTTTTTTGGGTGGCGGACCGATTTCTCTCGCTGCTACACAACGAATACATTCAGGAATTTCAAAGCTTCATCGAATGCCTCAAGACGGGGGAGGAGCCGGGGGTCGTTCCATTCGCTGAGATGCTGGGCTGGCCGCTCTTTGTCCTTGGCGGCGGCGGCTGGCTCTGGTGGCGGGGTGCTCTGGCGCGGGAATGGCGGGCGTTGTTGGTTCTGGCTGTGGCTCCTGCCGTCGTCATGCAAGCTCTGGCTCTCTATCAGATCCGCTGGGGTATCATGGCTACGGGTCTGTGGGCCGTCTGCGCTCTGGTTCTGCTCGCGGGTTTCTTGCACTCGCGGGAGCGGTCCCGCGGGTTTGTCGCCCTCTCCGCCGCATGGATCTTGCTGGCGGCGCTGGCCTTCCCGCTGCTTTCCCTAGTTTCCCTGTCGCAAGCGGCCAACCTTAAGGAGCATCTCCCCAAAATCGTCATTCCCACCATCCTTCTCCGTGATGTTTCGCATCGCCTGGTGCAATCGAGTCCGGATCGGCTGCCAGTTGTTCTGTCCGGGCCGACCTCCTCCACCGATCTGACCTTCTATGGTGGGATTAAAACCATTGGCACCCTTTACTGGGAGAACCGCGAAGGACTCTTGCGGGCGGCCCGCCTGTTCGATGCGCAAACGGAGGAGGAAACCCTCAAGCTGCTATTGGATTCCGGTGTGACCCATATCGTAGTGTCGTCGTGGGATAATTTTGGCGGGGGCTATGCCCACTTGCTGCGGCGGACGGAAGGCCGAACTCCGGAGGTGGAAGAAGGGTATCTGGCAAGAATCCTGAGGGAGTCCGAACCGCCCCCCGACTGGATGCGACCGCTCTCGTATCCGATCCCGACGGGATTCGGCATCGAAGATCATTGGGTAAAAATTTTCCAGATTGCTCCCGGCCAGACCCGCGCTGAGGCCTTGATTCAGCGAGCGTATTACTGGCAGGACGAAGGAGACGCCGCCGAGGCGATGTCGCTTCTCCAGGAAGCGATTAACCTCGATCCAAGCAACGAGAAAGCGCTCCGGGAACTGGAGACGCTGCGGCGCAACAAGCGCGAACCCTGACAACTACTGCGCTGCGTCCAAGGCGGAGTTCCGCTCCGCGATGTCAGCGTTCTCGAAACCGTAGATCGCGCGATATTGCTCGTTGGCAAGGCGCACGGCGTCGTCCCACGTCTCCGGTGTAACCGGGGTTTCGCCGGAAGGATCTGTCGCGACCGCAGAGCCTTCTTTCTGGGAGGCTTGTTCCAGTTGATCCACGAAGTTCTCAGCGATGCCGTCCAGCGCCTGCACGCCGGCATCGCCCGTGGAAGCAGGAGCCTCCATGAGTGCGGAGGGCAGGCGGTAGCCTTCAGGCACCGAAAGCTCTTCTCCTCCGCTGGAAAACGACGGAACGATCCCTACCGCCCCCAGATTGCCACTTGCCGGGGCGGGCATCACTGGGGAAGGAACAGCGGTGGAGGAACTGGAAAAGGACGGAGCCCGGGCAGCTTCGGTCGTTACGGTAGAAGAGCTGATGTTTCGATTTTTGGTCGCAGCTGGGGCCGACAGGACAGGGGCTGGATAAGAGGAGGGAATCGTCTGGTTTTCCGGCGGGCGCGGTGAGGAAGCCAAGGTGGGGCGAAGGCGTTCAGGGGCAGGAGCGGAAACGGGAGGCACAGAGCGGCTGACAAGCTGGGCCGGCACCGACAGGTGGGCCTGCTGGTTGGTCGTCGAAGGAGAGGGTTGAGAGACCTTTTGCCAAGCCCCGACCGCGGCCATGCCGGCCAGCGCGATCACGATGCCGATGGCGACGGAAACGAGGGAGACTTTCATGATGGGTGGTGAAACGAAAAGGCTGGCACCAATTGCTTGGTGCCAGCCCGGTTTCGAATTTAGAGGTTCAGTGGATTAACGGTTGATGATGCCACCGTCGATCACGCGGCCCACGCTCATCGAAGTGGTCGGGATGCCCGCCGAGCCGATGTTGGCGGAGATGTTTCCGCTGATGGTGTTGAACGCCGTGGTCAATGTCGTGTTTCCGGCAACATAGAGGAGTTGCTGGTTGCTCCAGCCGTTGTAACGGCCACTGGTCACCTTCAACCGGTCTGCCGCAGTGAGGGTGGCGTTGCCGGTAGCGGCGAGATCGTCCAACCGCACACCTTCGTAACCGAGAATGCATGCGTTGGCCGCACCGAGGTTGTTGTCACCACGAGCAACGGCCGCGTCAGCGGTCGAGAGCCAGGAGAGCAGGAAGACTTTGGCCGCAGGATAGAGTTCCACCGCGTCATCCGCCGTGATGTTGCCATCTTCTTCGTCATCAAAGAAGGTGTAAACCTTGGTGTTGGCCGTGGTCTTGGCAAAATCAACCCGCAGGTCGCCGCCGGAGACATAACCACCATTGCCGTCAACGTTCTGACTCCACAGCGAGGAGCGGTTAGTCGCTGTGGCCGTTCCGTTAGCCAGGAAGCCGCCGTCTTTCGGCACCAGAACGATACTGTGCAGAACAGTCGTGTTGGACCGATCATAGCCCACATACTGATTGACCGCATTCGATGCACCGTAACCGGTTTCAGCCAGGTAGGTGGTGCGGGTGCCCGAGCCGTCGTTGCGACCGGAGGCATAGACGAACTCCGCATCGCTCTCGTTACCCGTGAAGTAAGAGAGACGAACCCGGCCTTGGGAAAACAGGGTGCGGAATTGCTGACTGCAAACGCTGGTGATAGCAGCCGTGCGGGCATCATCCCGCCAGGTCTTATTTGCCACCATGGTGAAGGTCACAACTCCCACTGGGCCACCGGCGAGAGTGCCAGGGATGGGCGTGGCTTCCAAACGGCAATCCGAGAAGGACATGTCCGCTACAGCCGCGGTGGTGTTAACAGAGTTTTGGGACCCTGTGTTCACCCCCAATTGGTTGCCACCGGCTACCGGCGACAGTCCATCCAGAATACTGGTGTTGAGGAACCCAGGGTTTGTGGGCAAGCCGTCGACGGTCTGGTTGGGCTGGGCCACCGCACGGAGGCCTTCGGTCGATCCATTCCAGCGGGTGCGGACGGTGACATTAGATCCGAGGGACCCGAAGGTTCCACGCCAGGATTGGACGTTGCCACCCAACATGCCACCGTTGTGCACGGAGATAAAATTGCCGCCGGCGGCAAAAATCGCGTTGATGGTTGCAGTAGCACCTTGACGGAAGGCCGTGGCCCCCGTGATTTCGATAAACGTCTGGGCCTGAGCCGAGACGGAGACCGCCGAGAGGGCGAGGGTCGAGAGGAGTAGTGTTTTAATTTTCATTTGGAGTTTAGGAGTAGTGTTAACTGATTGGTTGGTTGGTTGTGGTTAATCAGGTTTTTAAACAGCATTAGGCCTGGAGAGCGCGGCGGCGACGGGCAGCAAGGGCAAGCAAACCCGTCAAGCCAAGCATGGCGGCGGTGCTGGGCTCGGGAACGGCCGCGATGAAACCCACTTCGCCGTTATTGGCCAAGGTGAGGTTGCCAAGGAAGTAGGCTTGATGATCTGTACCCAACACCACTTCACCGACGCCGGTAGCGGTTTGAGGTGTCATGCGGTAGAGGTCAAGGGCCAGAATGACGCTACTACCTGCTCCGCCGAAGCTGAAGGCTGTTCCAAGAGTTCCTTGAACGCCTGTCAGGTTAACATAGGAGAAACCTCCGAATGTATTGGAATCATCAACTTGGCTTGTGGTTTCTGGTGAGACCACTGCAGCCGTAGAATACTGTGTCTCGAGAACATTTTGCATCGTGAAGATCGAACCGTTCACCGCATTGAACTGTCCATCTCCAGGGCTTGTGAGAGGAAAACTCAAAGAAGTGGAGTCCTGAGAGCCGGGATTGGAGGTGCTCACCCGGGCTTGGCTGTAGTAGATCGTCCTGCGAGGATCTCCGTCAGTAATCCCGTTCACCAAAGTGGTGCTGCGAGTGCCCGCCGAGCCAAAGTACAACACGCCTGGATCTGAGCTGACCAAATCGGCCCAGTTGGATCCGAAAGCGGAGACCAAGGTGGAGTTGATGTTGCCGAAACTGGTGAAGCCTTGGGGAGCAGCACGGAAGGAAACTTGAGTTCCCAAGCTCGCCATAACGGTGTCTGTCTCGGTGGAAGTGCCGCTCTGAACCGTGAGGACCAGGTTGGCAGGGGCGTGGTTCGGGTTTTGAGCGAACGAGGAAACTGCCGGGACCAGAAGGAAGCCGGCGGCAATCGTTGCGCACAAGGACCATGTTTTGAATAATTTCATGATGAGGTGTATTTGTTTTTTTGGGTTTTTGCAGCGGCCGTTTCCACCTGTAAAAGCATGAACCATTTCCCGCTAGATTTTGTTTTTTTGCGCCCGGAGCAGAAGGTACGAACCTGTCGGACTCGGCGTGTATCGCAAAGGATTGGAAAGATGACTACGGATGAATTGTGACAATTCCGTCACGAAAAGGAGTTCCGGGGGGCGGGGCAAATTTGGATGGGGAAGGCGACTGCCTGGTGAAGTCACGAAATCCCCCACGCACGCACTCCTATCACCGCCCTATTCGCGAAAGGGCTTGCCCTCTTCGTAGAGTTTGAGGCGTTCCTCGAAGGCCTTGACGACCTCTTCCGGTTCCCCGACTTGGCGGGCAGCGGCCAGAGCCTGACGAGCCGAGGGAATCGCATCAGTAAAACTCCCGGTGGCGGCCTGGGCGGCGGCCAGGGTGTTCCAATAGGCCGGACGGCCGGCAAAACCGAGATTGGTGACCGCAAGGATCAGCGCTTCCTCCGGCTGACGGACGGCGTCGTCCTTGCTGGTGGCCAGCATCCAAGCCAGCAGGTTCTGGATGCTGGGGACACCGGGGGTAGCCGCCGCCCCGCGCCGCAGCAGCAAGATAGCCGAGGCATGGCTGTTGGCGTCCTGGCAGTGGGAGGCAATACTGAAGCAGACCTCGCTGATTTTATCCGGATCGGCTCCCTCGAGCCCTTTCTCCAGATGGGATTCCGCCTCCTTGGTGGAGCCACTAAGGAAAAGCAAGGCGGCGAGCTCGAGATGGGCATCGCGCAAACCCGGCTCCAAATCAACGGCGCGTCGAAAGTAATCCATCGCATCCGGGAAGTTGCCGCGGGAAGCCAGGAAACGGCCGAAAGCGAGGCTGGCAACAGCCGTGGTTTGTTCAGGTGCCACCTCGGCGATGGCAACCCATTCCTTACGGAGTTCACCGGGCAGACGGTAATGAATCGGAGTCAGCCAACTTGGCATCGCGGCGTTGTAAAGAAGGTTCTGGGCAAAGGCGTCCATTGGTTCCGAGCCGGGCGGAAGATTCCGGGCCAGGCGCACATACTGCGCGGAAAAGGCATCGACCGAAAAGATGACAACGTGGGTGATCTTCCTCTCGGTGATCAGTTTGATAGCCTCGGTCTCGGTGGGGGCGGCATAAGCAGCGGCGGCCGACTTCAATCCGGCAATATTCTCCCAGTAAAGCGTCCCGATGCCTTTCATACCGCCATAGAACATCATCCAGGTCGTCGTGGTCGGGCCACTAAGCACCGCTACGTCTTTGCCTCCGGCCTGGCGGGCGAGATAGTAAGACAGATCGCGCACCACCATATTGAAACTCTCCGTAGGTCCAAGAGCGGGCGGGCGGCCGATCCGTTCGAGCGTGCCCAAGACCACACTTTGAGGGTACTGCACCAACAGAACGAGGAAGAAAAACGAGGCGGCCACGCGTTCCCAAACCGCAAAACGATGCACCTGAGCGACGCGCAGAGCGCAGCCAACCCAGACGGGCAGCACAGCCAGCCAAAGGCCATTGGCTATACCCAGCCAGCGCACCTGATAAAGCCCCAACCCGGTCAAAAGAGCCGCCGGAAGGATCACCAGCAGGAGCATGGCTTTCCAGGATTGACCCAGAAATCGCAAAGCGAGCAGACGCAGGCCCAGCAGCCCGATAAGGGGCATGATGCTGACGATGACCAAGACGCCGGTGGTTCCGGAATCGGTGATCTTTTGATAGATGTTTTTGAACTCCCCGATGTGATCTCGGTGGAGCTGCCACAGAAAGGAATCCGAGACGACAAAGAACCGCGCAGGGTCAAGCTTGATTAAAACGGGCAGCGCCGAGAGGCCGGCCAGCAGAAGAATAAGCATTGGAATGGACCACGGTCCCGTCCAAGGCCTGACCCCGTGCGCCCGCCAGCGGGCCAGCCTCGCAAGGAGTTCCCCCGCGCACAGCCAGGCGAGGGAATAGAGCGGGTGATTGACCTCCAGGCGCATGCCCATGTGGAAGGGGAAATACTCCAGTAGGTAAAAAAAGAGCGAACCAGCGCAGCCCGAAATTCCCCAGAGCCGCCAAAGGTTGGGGAGATAGCGTTCGGTGGAAGAGTCGTTCTTCCACAAAGCGAGCGAGAGGAGTGCGCCGAGCCCGATGCCCGCGAAGACAGGGACCGCAGTGGCTGCACTAATCCAGAGCGCGACCGCTCCAGCGAACGCACTGGCCCCAAACCACCAGCGGGCGTTCTCCGGAGAGCCGCCAAATTCCAGGTCGCTGCGCCCGTCCACAACACTTTCCTTCGATGCGACGGAAACCCAGCCCCCTCCGGCGAAGGCCAGGAAAAGCGTGCACATCAAAGCGGCAGCTGCCGCGATGCCGTGATGGTCGGGATACCCGACCATGAAAAACTCGTAAAAGAGATAGGTCCCGGTCAGGCCTAAAGCAAGGGCACAAGCAGCAGGAGAGCCCAACTTTCGCAGAACGAGCCAGGGAAGGGTGAGCACGAGGAGGACCAGCAGCAGCGTATTGGCGTAAGGGCTTACCGCCTCGACTGAGGCCGGTAGCGGCCAGCCGGTAATCCATGAATGAATCTGCCCAACCCCGATCAGCCACCAAATGAAGCTGTGGCTCCAGTGAATTTCCCGCCCATAGGGCGCATTGTCTTGATCCGTGAATCGAATGCGCCAGCCCCCCTCGTGGAGCATCTTCTGGGTGTGCATAATCCACTGGTAGCCATCCGCCCCGACCATGGGTAAAATGACTCGCCGCATGCCACCCTCGAAGCCGGTAGGGGAGTCCGCTGACAGCGCGGGCAGGGGCTGGCCCAATGAGTTGTGGAGCGTGATATCGATCACGGCATAGCGGGCCCAACTGTCGGCACCAAGCAGCGCGAGCGCGATTCCGATGCAAACCAGCACGGGCCAAAAGCCCTGAGGAAAGCGGAAGCGCGTTTTTTCGATGGGTGAGGCTGTCATGGTCGCAAGCAGGTGGCGGGCAAAATCGTTTGATGAAGTTTCTGCGTGAGGAGGCGGGGACCGCTTGTAGGAAGAGATTTCAGCGCGGGCAATCTAAAACCAACCCGCGCCAAAGAGCGCCTTCCGGTGCGATGGTCCGAGCATTGACAGCGCGAAAGCGGTCTGCCAGCGTCCGAAAAATGGTGTTTCCACGATGAAAAAAAGCCGGCGACGAAAAACCTTTTGCCTTCCGCCTTCAGCCTTCCGCCTTCCCTGAACCATGCAAGTCGTCATTCTTTGCGGGGGTCTGGGCACGCGTTTGCACGAGGAAACCGAGTTCCGGCCCAAGCCGATGGTGCCCATCGGCGGGCGTCCGATTCTCTGGCATATCATGAAGACGTATGCTCATTACGGGCACAAAAATTTCATCCTCTGCCTGGGTTACAAAGGCGAGGTGATCAAGGAATTTTTCCGTAACTATCATTGGAATACCAGCGATGTGACCCTCCAATTAGGGAAGTCTCCCGGAATCACCTATCACAGCAATCACGATGAGGAGGACTGGACCGTCACCCTGCTGGACACCGGCCAGAAAACCCAGACGGGCGGACGGCTCAAGCAGGCCCTCGCCTTTATCACCGGGGAGGATTTTCTCCTGACCTACGGGGATGGGGTGACCGACAGCAACATCAACGATACCGTGGCCTTTCACCATCGGCACGGCGCCCTCGCCACCATCACGGCGGTGCGGCCGCCGGGACGGTTTGGCGATCTGATCGTGGAAGACGGCAATGTGTCCGGCTTCAACGAAAAACCCGAGCGGCAGAGCGCGCTGATCAACGGGGGGTTTTTTGTGATCAATCGAAAAATCGGGGATTATTTGAGCGCGGAAGACTGCATCTTTGAACAAACCGTCCTGCCCCGGCTGACGGCGGAGGGCCGCTTGAAGGCCTATGCCCACGATGGGTTCTGGCAATGCATGGATACCTACCGGGAACAAATGCTGCTCGACGAAATGTGCCAGAACGGCACCGCAGCGTGGAAAGTGTGGGAAGGGGGAGTTGAGGGGAAGAGGGGTTGAGTCGTTGAGGGGAATGCGCGAAGATTCACGCTTTTTTCGTTTGCCCCCGTTCCCCCCGCACAATTCAATCGCAGTCCCACGACGGCAGATACGGCCAACACAATGCCCTCCTCTTCTCAACTCCTCAACCCCTCCTCTTCTCAACGTTTTTCCGGAGTCTTCTCCGGAAGAAACGTCTTCGTCACCGGCCACACCGGCTTCAAGGGAGCCTGGCTTTGTGAGTGGCTGCTCGCGCTGGGGGCGGAGGTGACCGGATTCAGCCTGCCGGATCTTCCCACTGAGCCCTCTCTTTTTGACGGGCTTGATCTGGCTTCGCGGGTGCGGGATTTGCGCGGGGATGTGCGCGATTTTTCGGCTCTGCTGGGGGCGACGCAAAAGGCGCGGCCCGATTTTGTCTTTCATCTGGCCGCCCAGCCCCTCGTGCTCGAATCCTACCGCGAGCCCTTGGAAACTCTGCAAACCAATGTGCTGGGCACGGCCAACCTGCTCGAGGCCCTGCGGGCTTGGGATTCGCCCTGCGCCGCGGTGATGGTGACCACGGACAAATGTTACGACAACCGCGAATGGGTTCATGCCTACCGGGAAAACGACCCCCTGGGCGGCCGGGATCCTTACAGCGCCAGCAAGGCCTGCGCGGAAATTGTCACTTCGGCCTGGCGGCAGTCTTTTTTCGAGGGACATCCCGTCCGGGTCGCCTCGGCCCGCGCCGGCAATGTGATCGGCGGCGGCGATTGGGCGGCGAACCGGATCGTGCCGGACGCCATGCGCGCGCTGGCCCGGGGCGCGAAAATCCCGATCCGCAATCCCCGCTCCCACCGCCCCTGGCAGCATGTGCTGGAGCCACTCCACGGCTACCTTTCCCTAGCGGCCGCACTCTCAACCAGCAAGGATCCCGCGTTGCAGTCCGCCTTCAATTTTGGACCAGAACCCGCCGCCAGCCGGACGGTCGAGGAATTGGTCCGCGAAATTGTCCGGCATTGGCCGGGAGCATGGGAGGCGGCGGAAATCCCAGCGGCCCCGCACGAGGCGCGGAATCTCCAGTTGACCATCGAGAAGGCGCGCCAGCTTCTCGGCTGGAATCCGCATTGGGATTTTGCCACCACCATCGAAAAAACCGTCCAATGGTATCGCCAGTCGGACGCGGGAAAAATCGATGCGGCGGAACTCACCCGGGCGGATATCGCCGCATTTTGCGCGCAAGCCAGATAGAGTTTGATCACCGTAAAGAACATGGAGAAACGTGAAGATGGAAATGCGCATTAATTCCGACAATCCCGCCCTCACAACTTTCATGATCTCCGCGGTTAAATCATCTTTCTCAACTTTACTGTGATGGCCATGCAAAACATCAAGAACTCACCCGAAGCAATCAAAACCGAAATCCTGCGTCTCTGCCGGGAATATTCCGCCCGGGTCCACGGGGCCAATCGTCCGGCAACGGAGGAACTCCCCTTCGAGGCGGGGCAGACCATCCCCTACGCAGGGCGGGTTTTTGAAGGGGAGGAAGTGGCGGCGGCAGTGGGCGCGGCCCTGGATTTCTGGCTGACCCTCGGAGCAGAAGGGGAGGCCTTCGAGAAGGAATTGTCCGGCGTCCTTGGCGTGAAAAAAAGCCTATTGGTCAATTCGGGATCCTCGGCCAATTTGCTGGCCGTCTCGGCCCTGACCAGCCGCAAGCTGGGCGACCGCCGCCTGCGGCCGGGCGACGAGGTCATCACCTGTGCGGCCGGGTTTCCCACCACGGTCGCGCCCATTTTGCAAAATCAGGCGGTGCCGGTGTTTCTCGACGCGGATCCGGCCACGCTCAACGCGCGGGTGGAACAACTGGAGGAAGCGTTTGTCGAAGGCCGGACCAAGGCCGTCATGATGGCGCACACCCTGGGCAATCCCTTTGACTTGGGGGCCGTGACCGCGTTTTGTCAGGCGCATAACCTGTGGCTGATCGAGGACAATTGCGATGCCCTCGGCACCACTTATCAGGGGCGGCTGACCGGCACCTTTGGCGATCTCTCGACCCAGTCGTTCTACCCGCCTCATCACATCACCATGGGAGAGGGCGGCGCGGTCAACATCGTCCGCGACATGAAGTTCAAGGTGCTGATCGAGAGCTTCCGCGACTGGGGACGCGATTGCTGGTGTGCAAGCGGCCATGACAACACCTGCCGCAAGCGCTTCGGCTGGCAACTGGGCGAACTGCCCGAAGGCTACGATCACAAATACATCTACAGTCATCTCGGCTATAACATGAAACCGCTCGATCTCCAGGCCGCCATCGGCCGGGTCCAGCTCACCCGGCTGCCGGCCTTCGGTGCCGCCCGACGGAAAAATTGGGCCGCCCTGCGGGCCGGCTTGGATGCGCTCTCCGATTATTTCGATTTCCAAATTGCGACGCCGGCGAGCGACCCGTCCTGGTTCGGCTTCCTGCTCATGGTCAAGCCGGAGGCAGGTTTTTCCCGGGCGGATCTGAGCCGTCACCTCGACGACAAAAAAATCGGCAACCGCGCCCTCTTCGGCGGCAATCTCGTCCGGCAACCGGCCTTTGCCGATCTGCGCAAGGAAAACCCGGCGGCCTTTCGCGTGATCGGGGATCTGGCGGGAGCCGACCGCATCATGAACGACGCTGTTTTCGTCGGGGTCTATCCGGGTCTGTCGGAGTCCATGATTCAGTTCACGATCGATACCCTGCATGGGTTCGTCAAAAATCCCCCGTGAAGACAGCGCCTCCCCTTCCCGCAGCGGATTTGGATCACATCCTCACCCACACCCGGCGATACTGGGAGGAGTTGCGGCACGGCCGGATTTTTGTCACTGGCGGCACCGGATTTTTCGGATGCTGGCTGGTGGAAAGTTTTTGCCAGGCCAACAAAGGACTCGATCTTGGCGCGGAGTTGGTGGTGTTGACGCGAAATCCCGCCGGATTCCGGGAAAAACTCCCGCATCTCGCGAGGCGGAAAGATCTGATTCTCCACGAAGGCGACGTTCGCGACTTTCCCTTCCCGGCCGGAGCATTCACCCACATCATTCACGGAGCCACCACCTCCGGCGCACCGATGGCACCCGCCTTGATGCTGCAAACGATCAGTTCCGGCACCAGGCGGGTGCTCGACTTCGCGGCAACGTGCGGCGCAAAAAAACTTCTCTACGTGAGCAGCGGAGCTGTCTATGGACGGCAACCCTCCGACCTGCCCAGCATCCCGGAGACCCACCCCGGCGCACCGGACCCCACCAATCCGGACTCGGCCTATGGCGAGGGCAAAAGGCTGGGGGAGTTGCTTTGCGTCCTGGCGGGTTCATCCACCGCGTTGGAGGTCAAGATCGCCCGCTGCTTTGCCTTCATCGGCCCGCATCTTCCCCTCGATGTCCATTTCGCCATGGGCAATTTCCTGCGGGATGCACTGGCCGGCGATCCCATCCGGGTTCGCGGCGACGGAACTCCCGTTCGTTCCTACCTGCATGCCGCCGACCTGGCCGTCTGGCTGTGGACGATTCTTTTTCAAGGCACTCCGGCCCGGGCTTATAATGTGGGAGGAGACGAAGCGGTTTCCCTGGGCGAACTAGCCGCTCTGATCGATCGCCTGCGCCCAAGTCCCAAAGGCGTCCAATTCGCCCGCCCGCCCGAAGGAAACTCCAAGCCATCCCGTTATGTTCCCGACATCACCCGCGCGAAGGCTGAATTGGGACTGAACCAACATTTTCGCTTGGAGGAAGCAATCAAACGCACGCTGCAATGGCTGACCACGAAAACCTGAAAGCCGCCCTGCGTCCTTGCCCGGTCTGTGATTACGCAGAGGCCACGGTGCTCGACACCCAGCGTTTCATCCTGCCCGAAAACCATCCGCTCGGCACGGGTTACGATGTGGTTTGCTGCTCGAGCTGCGGCTTTGCTTATGCCGATACCGCCGCCAGCCAAGCCGACTATGATCGCTTTTACGCCAGCCATTCCAAATATCAGGATGCCCGAACATCCACCGGCAGCGGGCTCACTGCCTGGGATGCGGAGCGGTTGCGCGAAACAGCCGGGCAGATCGCGCGTTTTGAGGGCAACCGGGATGCGCGCATCGTCGATATCGGCTGCGCCAACGGCGGGCTCCTGGCCGAATTGCAAGTCCAGGGATTTTCCACCCTCTGTGGCCTTGATCCGTCGGAGGCCTGCGCCCGACACACCCGGCTTCTCCCGGAAGTGGAAGCCTGGGAGGGGGGCCTTTCGAAAATTCCCGTGGAGGCTGGAAGATTCGACGGGATCGTTCTTTCCCACGTTCTCGAGCATGTGCGGGATTTGCAATCGGCGCTGGCGGAGGTCCGCCGCTTTTTGCAGCCCGGTGGCTGGGTTTACGCGGAGACACCCGATGCGATGCGCTATGCGGAATTCATCCCCTCCCCCTTTCAGGATTTCAATACGGAGCACATCAATCATTTCTCGACCACCAGCATGAACAATCTTCTCCGGAGTTGCGAATTCGAGCCGGTGAACTGCGGCACCAAGACGATCCTCTCCGCACCGGACATGCCCTATCCCGCGCTCTTCGTTTATGCCCGGATGGCCCAAGCCTCGGACGAGCGTCAATCTGACCAGGCCCTGCGGGAGAGTCTCCGGGAATACATCCGGCTCTCACGCCAGCTTCTGGCCAGGATGAATGACAATCTGGCTCTGGCCTTGCGCGGCTACGACAGGATCGTGGTTTGGGGCACCGGACAACTTACTCTCAAGCTGCTGACGGAAAGCGCGCTCTCATCGATTCCGATCACGCAGTTCATTGACTCCAATCCGGCAAACCAAGGCCGGACGCTGCGGGGAGCCCCCATCATCGCACCTGGCGACTTGCAGGATCGAACGGTTCCCATTCTGGTCGCATCGACAATCAATGCGCCGTCGATTAGAGAGGATATTCGCCGGTTGAATCTACCCAATCCCACCATCACGCTCTCCACGCACTAATCCATGCCCGCCACCATCCGCCTTTCCGATTACGTGATCCGCAGCCTGGCCGATCACGGGGTGCGTCACATTTTCCTGGTCACGGGCGGAGGGGCCATGCACCTCAACGACGCCATCGGACGCGAACCCCGCATCCAATACGTTTGCAACCACCACGAGCAGGCCAGCGCCATGGCGGCCGAAGGATACGCTCGCGTCAGCGGTGAGGTCGGCGTGGTCAATGTGACATCCGGCCCGGGCGGGGTGAACGCGCTCAACGGAGTCTTCGGCGCGTTCACGGATTCCGTGCCGATTCTCGTGCTTTCCGGCCAGGTCAAGCGAGAGACCTTGCTATCAACCCATGGTCTGACTGGAAAACTGCGGCAGTTCGGCGACCAGGAAGTGGACATCGTGGCGATGGTCCAAAACATCACCAAGTATGCCGTCACCATCACTGATCCGCAATCGATCCGCTACCACCTGGAGCGGGCGCTCCATCTGGCCACGGTGGGACGTCCCGGCCCCTGCTGGCTGGACATCCCGGTCGATGTGCAGGGAGCGCAAATCGATCCGGAAAGCCTCCGGGGTTACGACCCCGCGGAGGACGCGCCGGACTCCGACGAGGCCGGGCTCCCGCAAATCTGCGCGGAAATCATCGCAAAAATTGCCGCGGCCGAGCGGCCGGTTATTCTGGCTGGCAGCGGCGTTCGCATCGCAGGTGCGGTGGCTGTCTTCCAGCGCGTGATCGCGAAGCTGGGCATTCCGGTCACGACCGCCTGGACCCACGACACCATCGCCACTTCGAACCCGCTTTTCTGCGGACGGCCGGGCAGCATCGGCGACCGGGGGGGAAACTTCACCGTGCAAAACAGCGACCTCCTGATCGTTATCGGCTCGCGTCTGAATATCCGCCAGGTGAGTTACAACTGGGGGTATTTTGCCCGGCAGGCTTTCAAGATTCAGGTGGATGTGGATCGCGCGGAACTGGAAAAACCGATGGTAAAAATCGACTTGCCGGTGTGCAGCGATGGGCGGCGTTTCCTGGACGAAATGGAGCGCCAACTGGAAGTCCATAGGCCGGCGGCCGGGCACGGAAAATGGCTGACCTGGTGCCGGGAACGCCAACACCGTTATCCGGTTTTCCAGCCGGAAAAACACCAGTCGGGGGAAACCGGGATCAATCCCTATCACTTTGCCCGGGTGCTTTTTGAGGAACTGGCGGAGGACGATGTGATCGCGTGCGGCGATGCGACGGCCTGCATTGCCACCTTCCAATCCGCCGACATCCGCCTCGGGCAGCGGCTTTTCTCCAACTCCGGCGCCGCTTCGATGGGGCACGACCTGCCCGCAGCCATTGGCGCGGCCGTGGCACGGGGCGGCCGCCGCGTGATCTGCCTGGCGGGGGACGGCAGCCTGCAAATGAACATCCAGGAGTTGCAAACCGTGGCCCATCATCGCTGGCCACTGAAGCTTTTTGTCCTCAACAACGGAGGCTATCTCTCCATCCGCCAGACCCAAACGAATTTTTTCGGGCAGCTGGTGGGTGCAACCGGGGAGAGCGGCGTTTCCTTTCCCGACCATGTCAAGCTGGCCCAAGCGTATGGGTTGAATGGAAGCCGGCTGGAGGGCCCCGATTTTTCCGAAGCACTCCGCCGCGTGCTGGCTTCGCCGGATCCCGAGGTGTGCGAGGTGATGCTGGATCGCGATCAGACTTTTGAGCCCAAGCTGACCTCGCGCCGTTTGCCGGATGGCCGCATGATCTCTTCGCCGTTGGAGGATATGGCGCCCTTCCTCAGCCGGGAGGAACTGCGGGCCAATATGATCGTATCCCTGGTGGAGGAGTGACGATGGATTCTGTGTCCGCCAGATTCCGCCTGTCAGAAATCTTCGAGCAGCGACCGGAGATTCTCATGCCGGAAGCGGGCACCAGTCTGGTGGTGTATGGCGCGGGAAACTGCGGGCGTGATGTGCTGCGGGTCTTGCAGGACGCGGGTTACGAAGTGGTGGCGTTTCTGGACACGAGGGCGGCGGCCGATTCCATGGTCGGCGGGATTCCCAGTCATCGGCTCGAATCCCCGGAGGCGAGCCGGTTGGCCACTGCCGGACTACCAGTCCTCATCGCAGTCTATAACTTCACCGCCGATACCGGAATGATCGCTCTGCGGCTGAGGGAAGCCGGCTTTCACTCCGTGCTCCCCTACTATGCGCTGGAGGCGAAATTTCCCGGCACGCTCAAGTCGCGCTATTGGCTGGAGACAAGGGAGTATTGGGCAGAACGGCGCGAGGCAATTTTCCAGGGGTTGGATCTGTGGGTGGACGAGGAAAGCCGCGGAATCTATCTCGCCCTGATGGAATTGCGCTTGACGGGGAATCTGCAGCTTTTGCGCAACCCGGATCGCGCCCATCAGTACTTTCCCGCCGACCTGCCGGCGCTCAAGGAGCCCGTGCGCATGATTGATGGCGGGGCTTATGTGGGCGACACGCTCGCCGCCATGGAGCGCTACGAGCTGGAGGCGGTAGCGGCCTTTGAACCGGACCAGGAAAATTTCCAGGCGTTAAAGATTTGGGTGGAACAGGCCGTCGGCCTCCCGAAAGAGACAGTGCTTTTTCCTTGCGGTCTGGGCTCGCAAACCGGCTGGCAGTCTTTTCACTCCAGCCAGCAGGCCGGCAGTGCCATGGGGGATGCTGGAGAGACAGCCATTCAGGTGCTGGCCTTGGATGACGTGCTCCCGCGATTCCAGCCGACCTTCATCAAACTCGACATCGAAGGCGCGGAAACGGCCGCCCTGAACGGAGCCGCCCAAACCATCACATCCTCTCAGCCCCGTCTGGCGATCTGCGTGTATCATCGGCCGGACGATTTGTGGAATGTTCCTCTTCTAATGAGGCAGCTTGTTCCCGGGCACCGCCTTTTTCTGCGTTATCATGGATTCAACGGCTTTGACGCCGTGGCCTACGCCATCGAGCCATGAAGAGTATCATTTTCGACCTGGACGGGACACTGATCGATTCGCTCCCGGGCATCGAGGAGTCGGCTCGCACGGCGATTTCCCGCGTGCTGCCGGAGAGACCCATGCCGCTACTCCGGGAGTTCATCGGTCCGCCCGTGGCCGTGATGTTCGCCCGGATCTGGCCGGATCTACCGTCGGAACTGATGGCCGGATTGCTGGCGGAATTCCGGGCCCACTACGACGGAGAGGGATGCCTGAATTCCCAGACTTATTCCGAAGTCCCGGAGGTGCTGGCGCGACTCAGCGGAGCGGGGATGAACTTGTTCGTTTTGACCAACAAACCCATCCGTCCGACGCGGGCCATTCTCGCCCATGTGGGCCTGGCCGCGCTGTTCCGCGAAGTGGTCACCCCCGATTTCGCGGACCCGCCCTTTCGCTCCAAATCCGAGGGCGCGAGTTGGCTGCAAGCGAACCACAGCCTTGATCCCGCTTCCACCGTGGTGGTGGGTGATGGGATGGATGATGCGGAGGCGGCCGAGGCCTGTGGCTTTGAGTTTTTGGCCATCCGATATGGGTACGGACGCGCTCACGAAACCAAGAAGATCAGGCCCCTCGCCGTTTTAGAAAAGTTTTCCGATATGGAGAACGTTCTGCTTTAACCCAATTCACATTTATGATCCACCGCGACTTTTTCGAAGAACTCTTTGTCCTTGAGATGGCGAACAACCATTGGGGAAGCGTGGAGCGAGGGCTGAAGATTATCGCGGATTTTTCCAAGGTTGTCCGTTTCAACAACGTGCGCGCCGCCATCAAAATCCAGCTTCGGGATGTGGACAATTTCATTCACCGGGATTTTCGAAGCCGCTCCGATATTCGCTACATCAAGAAGACGGTGGACACGCAATTGCCACGGGAGGCCTTTGCGCGCCTGATCGAAGCCATCCGCAAAAGCGGCTGCCTCCCCAGCGCGACCCCATTCGACGAAACCTCGGTGGACCTTTGCGAGGAATTGGAAATTCCCCTGATCAAGATCGCCAGCTCGGACATCAATGATTGGTTCCTGATCGAAAAAATTGCCCAGACGCGCAAGCCGGTCATTGCCTCCAGCGGGGGGTCGTCGCTGAAGGACACTGACGACTTGGTCACGTTTTTCGCCAATCGGAATATTCCCCTGGCGCTCAACCACTGCGTGTCCCTCTATCCCACGGAGGATCGCGATCTGCAAATGAACCAGATCGATTTTCTCAGACAGCGGTATCCCAATAATACGATCGGGTTTTCCACCCACGAATACCATGACTGGGAAACCAGCATGGCCATCGCCTACGGCAAGGGAGCCCGCACATTCGAACGCCACATCGATATTGAGGCGGACGGAATTCCGGTCTCACCCTATTGCTCGCAGCCTCATCAGGCCGACACATGGTTCAAGGCTTTTCGCAGGGTCAAATCGATGTGCGGTCATCCCGGAACGCTCAAACGAACACCCCCGCCCGAAGAGATCAAGTATCTTGATGGCCTTGTGCGCGGGGTCTACGTGCGCCGGGATTTGCCCCAGGGAGCGGCCATCTCGGAGGACGATCTCTATCTGGCCATCCCGTTGCAAAAAGGCCAGGCCTCGTGCCGCGAGATCATGCGCGGCCAGGTGCTGCTGGCCGATGTGCGGAAAGACGCGCCCCTCATGATCGATCAAATCGACAGCCCCTATGCCTATGATGAGGAGTTGAAGCAGATGATTTTTGAAAGGGGAATCTGAGCCATGCCCCGTTTCAGCGTCATCTCCGGAACCTTCAACGAGAGGGAGAACGTCGACGAGTTCGTCACGCGAATAGCCGCGATGTTCACCAGCCTGGGAGAGGCGGACTACGAATTGATCATCATTGATAACGCCTCGACCGACGGCACCCCGGAACGGCTCAGATCCCTTGCCGCTAAAGATCCGCGGATTAAAGTCATCCTCAACACCCGGAATTTCGGACACATCCGTTCACCTTTTCATGCTCTTCTCCAGACCAGTGGCGAAGCCGTGATTTGCATGGCCTCCGACTTGCAGGATCCCCCGGAGATGATCCCTGCGTTGATCGAGAAATGGCGGGCGGGTGCCAAGGCCGTCGTCTGCGTCAAGCAATCCGAGGATGGCGCCCCGCTGTTTGCGTTGATCCGGCGCACCTACTACCGGATCGTCCACGCGCTGGCCGACACGGCAATCATCGAAAACTTCACCGGCTTTGGACTCTATGACCGGGCCGTTGTCGACTACTGTCGGAATGCCGATGATCCCTATCCGTATTTCCGGGGCATGATTTCAGAGATCGGATTTCCGGTGGAGCAGATTCCCTATCAGAAACCCGGACGAAAACGCGGGGTCACGAAGAACAATTTTTACACCTTATATGATCTGGCCATGCTGGGGATCACCAACCATTCCAAGGTTCCCCTGCGGCTGGCCACCATGGTGGGATTTGCCATGTCGTTGCTCAGCCTGATCGTCGGTCTGGTCTATCTCTTGTACAAATTGTTTTTCTGGCAAAGTTTTCCCCTCGGCATGGCTCCGGTCGTGATCGGCCTGTTTCTTTTCTGCTCGGTGCAGTTGTTTTTCATTGGCATTTTGGGCGAGTACATCGGTGCCATTCACACGCATGTGGCGAAACGGCCTTTGGTGGTTGAGAAAGAGCGGATTAATTTTTAAGCCGTGTTAAAACCACGGTTCCTCCTGCAAAGCCTCGCCTCCGTTGTCTTGCTGGCGTTTTTGTTGAGTCGGATCGAGTGGAAAGCCTTGTCGGCCATCTGGCAGCAGGTGAATCTTCCCTTGGCTCTGACGGCCTCCCTCCTGACTTTTCTCCTGATTTTTTTGCTGGCGGTCCGCTGGCGGATTTTTCTGACCCAGCAAGGCATCGAAATGCCGCTTTCGTCCGTCTTGAAACTTACCTGGACCGGACAGTTCTTTAACTCCTTTCTCCCGGGCAGCACCGGCGGCGACTTCTCAAAACTCTATCAGGTCTGCCGGCGGAATCCCGACCGCAAGACCCGGGCCGCAGTCACCGTTCTGCTGGATCGCCTCTCGGCCCTCGCGGCCATGATGGTCCTGGCAATCTGTGCCTGGGTGCTGGGCCCCTCGTGGAAGATCCTGCATTCGGGGTTGGTTTCCCTCAAGCCGCAAAACTGGATGCTCGTTTCGCTTCTGATTCTTGCCCTCAGCGTTGTTTGCGCTTGGCTGGTCCGTCGTTTCGGGTCCGAGCCCTGGCGGCAGCGAGGGGAGCGATTGCGAGCGGCTCTGAGCACGGGCTTCCAATGCAACGCCGGGACGATGGCCGCCCTGTTCCTTGCCTTCGTGATTCATTTCGTAAACTTCACCATCTTCTTTCTCTTTGCCCGGGCGCTCGGAATTTCGCTCACGTACTGGCAGGTCCTTCTCATTTTGCCCGTGGTGTTCCTGCTCTTGCTCCTGCCGGTGACGGTGAATGGTCATGGCCTGCGCGAAGTGTTGCTGATCTTTTACTTCACACAATTCGGCATTCATCTGGCCGGGGGCCAACCGGCCGGCATTGCGGAAATCGTCATTTCTCTCACGCTGCTCTGCGTGGCCAATGACTTGCTATGGAGCCTGCCGGGCGGGCTTCTCGGCCTGATCCCCTTCCGACCGGATCGGACCTGACGGAAGCGGCGGCTGTTCAGGTTTTCGGCGGATGGTGCACATCAGAACGCCGTTTCTCCGGATTTCGGCCTCAAGCGGCGCATCGGGAAAATTCTTCCACATGCCATAGCGGGGGATGGCCACCGTGTAATCCAAATCGGCAGGAAAGGGGTCATCGCCCGAGAGCCCGAGAAAGATTCCGATTTTCGTACCCTTGTCCGCATAGTAAGAGAAGCAGGGGATCGAGAGGGCATTGGCACCGACGAGCACGGTGGGAGGCGGAGCTCCCGGCGTCTGCCGGTCATGCAAGACAAGGGCCGCCTCTCGATAACTCGTCGCCCAATAGTCCGTCTCATACCTTTCGTGCAAAGTCGCCCTCGGTCCGGCCAGGATGTTGTAGTAGGCATACTGGTAGGGGTGCCAAAGCGCCAGGCTGGGCAGACAGGAGGCCAGCAGAAGGATCAAGCTCCACGTCCCCGCTTTCGCCAGACGTCCGTTAATAAGGCTCGCGATTCGCGCCGCCGCCAGCCCGGACGCGAGCGCGAAGGCGGGGAGCAAGAATAGAAAATGCCGGATTCCGTCATAGATATTCGGGTGTTTCAAGACAACGTAAGCCAGGGGGAAACCCAGCCAAAAGAGTAGCAGAAAAAAGGCTTCCGAACCCTGATCTTTCCATCGGACTGTAAGTAAACCCGCCGCCAGGGCCATTCCAGCCAGCGCGAGCACCAGGATGGGGACCGGCATAGTCAGCATTAACATCCATGGCAGATAATGCCAGGGGAGGTTGGTGCTCTCATAGACCTGGCCCGCATAGAGAACCGGATATGCAGTGGGAAATCCTGTTGATTGGCGGAACGCTTCGATTGGATTGACCAAAGGATTTTGGTGCGCATAGGGCCAGAGCGAAACCAAAAGACCCCAGGCAATCAACGCGACGAGAAAGGCACCGGCTAGAATGCGCGGGCGAAGAAGGCCCTCCAAATCGGAAAAGAGGGACTCTCGCAGCAAGGATCGCAATCCGAGGGCTGCGAGCGTCGCACCAAAAAAGATGAACACCATGATGCCCCCGATTCGAACCGACAGAGTAAGCCCGAAAAGCAAGCCGCAGAGGGCGAAGTTTCCCGAAGAAGGATTCGCGGTCAGACGGAGAATTCCCACCACCGACCATGCTATCGCGGTCGCCAGCGGGATGTCTTTGCAGTTAATGAAGGCATGCCCGAAAAACTGCGGCATGAGCAGGAGAGATGCGACCGAAAACGCGGCAACAGGATTGCCTCCCAAACGGCGTCCAATCTTTGCCACTGCAGGAATTGCAAGGATTCCACTCAAAGACATGAGAAATGGTCTCCAGTGGAAAAGATCCTTTCCTGCCAAACGATGGAGAATGGCGCTGGGAAGATCGAAGATTGTTCCATAGAAATACAGCCCTCCAATGTCTGTCCGCCACCGCATGTCGGTGAGTCCGGACAAGAAGTAATCCAGGACGTAGGAGCCGTAAATGGCGTGCTGGGCCTCATCCCATGCCATCCCGAAGTGCGGATATAAAAACCAGGCGCCCACGGCTAAAAATGCAGCCGCAAGCCACTCCCAATTCCCGGAAAACCAGGTCGAAGATTTGTTCGCGATTGGATTCAAAGGAGTGAGACACCAGCCCTCTTTCCTGCGCATGTCAAGCCGCCAGGCTCCCGAAGACATGAGCGGGTCAGATCCCTGTGATCCCTACCGGGGAGAAAGCCTAGAGGCCAGCCTTCCGCTGCACCTGACAGTCTTTTCTCTGTTTCGTAACCATTGATGCTCCACCCGCAAAGCCTGATGCATGCTTGCACCGGAGGCAAAGATCAGGAAATGTTCAGGTTCCTCACCCGCATGGCCCGCAAGAAATTCCAGCCGCAAACGTCCCAAGGCCCCGCCGGGGAGCCCGCCACCCCTCGTTGGGGAGACGCTCCGCAATCCGCCGCGCCAGCCCCGGTCTCCCCCAAGGAAACACCTTCGGATGAGCAGGCAGAGCCCGTCGAGCCGCCGGGCAAGGAAACGGGAGAACCGCCCGCTTCTCCCGGACCTGATGGCGAGGAGGCCACCTGGGGGGAAAAGGAGCCCGCGAAACCGCGGCGGAAGGGAAAGTCGCGGAAGGAGCGCCGGCCGCCCGGATGCCTGCCCGTGAGCTTTTTTCTCGTTTTTTTCGCTGTGGCCGGGCCCGCCATCATCGGGTTCTCCTGGCACTACTACCAATCCGGCTACGCCAGCGGCCTGAGCGCGGGAATGAGCGAGGCCAAGAAAGTGGCCTCCCGCGGGGAAACGCCCTGGCCCGCCGAAGTGGCGGCGGAACTTGACCAGGCCATGCTCGAGTTGAGGGACGACAAGTCCGATGCCGCCCTGACCCGCCTGCAGAAGGTGGAAAGTGCGAATCCGGCGGTGTCCTCCCTGGCCTATCTGGTTGCCCTGGCCGCTCTGCAAAGTGGCGATATCGACCTGGCGGAACGAAAAGCCAACGAGTCCATCGACAAGCAGGAGCGGATTTCCGACTCCCTGGCTCTGCTGGCGGTCTTGGCCAGCCAGAAAGCCGGTGATGCCCAGCGTCCGCAAATGGCGTTGCCCCGTCTGCGGGCCGAACAGCTTTTGCGCCAGGCCTGTCTGGCCGACGCGGCCAATCCCTACCCGCGCTTCGAACTCGGCACCCTGCTGCGGTATCAAGGCCGCCGCGAGGAGGCCATCGCGCAGATCAAGGGAGCGCAAGCGCGCCTGAATCCCATCGACAGCCACATGATCATGGGCATCACCCTCGAATTGATGAAAATCGAAGATCTGCCGGTGGAGCAATTGCCGCCGGCCGACACCTCCAGCGATGATGTGCGCATACTGTTTCCCTCCGCCTACGCGGCCATGCGCCGCGGGGATTTCACCCAGGCGGCCGCTCTTTTGGAAAAATGCCGCGAATCCCTCACCGCGGACGTCTTTGGCTATCTCATTTTTGACCCCGTGCTGATGAAGTATCGGGATCAGCCGGAGTTGAAAGTTTTCTTCGGCGACTGAGCCTGTCGGCGCCAAACGGCCCGTGACGGCGGATTGTCACAGATTTGTCACGCACAGGTGCTGGACACGCCTCCGCACCACTCTGGTTACGTAGGGGTCATACGTTTCCATGAATATTTCCCAATCCAACCGCCCTGCGTCCGGAGATGAACCCGATTCTGCCCATGAGCGCCGGCAGCGCCTGCTTGCCATCCAGCGCAAAAAATCCGGCGGCAACAGTTTTCCGGCCAGGATGCGATCCCAAGACGGGCCCGCGCCTGCCGGACCCACGCAAGAAACACCGACCGCAGCCGGTTGGACCGGGGAACGTTCCCCGGTCTTGGCAGCCTCGTCCCGGGTGTTTGCTCTGGTGGCCCTGGTGACGCTTGGGTTGCTCATCCTCTCGCTCTGGGCCGGATATTCCATCGGCCACTGGCGGGGAAAAACCACGGCCGAACGCGGGATGGTGGCCTCGCGCATGCAGACCTTGAAACGCCTGCCCGCGAGTGAAGCGGGGACCTTAAGCAAGGCGGTGGCAGGTCTGCGAACGGGCGAAGCCGAGTCCGCCTATGCCACTCTGAAGGATTTGCGGCAGAAGTTTCCCCAGGTCGCCTCATTGAGCTATCTGACCGCCCTGGCCGCGTTGGAAACCGGTCGCTACGTCGTGGCGGAAACCCATGTGCGGGATTCGATCAAGGCGGGCCAGCGCGTCTCCGACTCCCTCGCCCTGCTCGCCATGCTGGAGAGCCGGAAATCGGCCGCTGCAAAACAGAAACCGGGTGCAGCCAGTCTTGCGGAAGAAGAACTTTTGCGGGCTGCCATCACCGCCGATGCGGCCAATCCCTATCCGCACATTGAGCTGGCCAACCGGCTGCGGGTGCAGGGACGCACCGAGGAAGCCCGGGTGGAACTTGAATCCGCCCAAGCCCTCCTCACCCCGCTGGACAGCCATCTGGTGGTGGACCTCTCGCTGGCGGTGATGAAAGTTGCTCAAACGCCGGAGGGGGAGATCACCGCACCGGCGGTCACCAACGGGGATGTGCGGACGATTTTTCCCGCCGCCTACGCTGCCATGCGCAAAGGAGACATGACCCTGGCGGGCTCCCTCCTCGAACAATGCCGGGAATTGCTCCCGGCCGACCTCTTCAACTATGTGATGAGTGATCCGGCGGTGCGGAAATTCGCGAACCGCGCGGAATTGCGGGGCTTCTACGCGCAACGCTAACAACGAAGCCTGGCCTCCGGTGGCAACCTTGGCGTCCGGTTTACTATGACGAAATCGTAACGAACCCGGCATTGTCCTCGGCACCGTCGTGTTAGTTTAGGCCAACCAGTCGTCGTTCCCTTGCACGGGTTTGTCGTGACCGTATGTCTCTCAATCTCAGATCCGAACAGCACCCTTTCGGAAAACTCACGTTTTCCGCTACAAGAAAGCGTCGCTTGCGGACTAAATTTTCCAGCATGAACCGAAAAATTAGTGTGAGGACCGCGGTCTCGCGCCTGCTCGTCTTCTCCGCGCTCTTCCTCGCCGCGACGCCCTGGGTTTGCGCGCAGTCCAGCCGGGCGGAATTGGTTTTTGCCATCAAAAGCGCGGCCAAATCCCACGACGATTCCGCCCTGGAAGAGTGCTTCAACTTCGACGGAACCGATCCCGACCTGGCGACCGCGATCCGCCGCACCATCGACCAGATCACCACCTGGTCCAACCCCGTCGTCTTCACCTCCGAAAGAAACACCACGGAACCCTTGGAAATCCAACGCAACGGAAAAACTCTCGTCCTCAACGGGGACTGGAGTTTTCAAATTCACATCCACCGCTCCCCGCCGCCCAGCAAAGGCTATGTCTTTCCGGCCGGGCGAACCGCCTCGGGCGCTTACCGGGTTCTCCTCACCGTGGAGGCAAAGAATTCCGTCCGATGATCCTTCCTGCCGCCCGGCCTGGATTCGCGACCGGCGGCGCTTCCCCGGTCTGACCCGGGGGGACCCCGTCTTCCGCCCCCGGAACGAACCGGGTCTCACTCTCCGGGCCGGAGCGCAGACCGGGAGTTCCCGCCGGGTTGAACTTGGCGAGGGCGCGAATCGCCCCTCACGGAAGTCGCTCGTCCGACACCCGATCCGCGAACAACCCGACAAATCGGAAGTTCACTCCGTCGAACAGACCTTGATCACTCAATTTGAGTTCCGGAATGACGAGCAGCGCCATGAAGGAAAGCGTCATCAACGGCGCGGCCAGAGGCGAACCGAGGTCGCGGGCAAATTGCTCCACCGCCGCGTAGCCGGCCGCCGCCACCGGGGCCTCGCGTTCGGACATCAGGCCCGCGATGGGCAGGGGCAGGATGCATTCGTTATCGTCGGACACGGCACAAACCCCGCCACGGTGGGACACAATGAGGTTGATGGCGCGGCTGATCGCATCATCACTCACCCCCACGGCGATGATGTTGTGCGAATCGTGGGCGATGGATGAGGCGATGGCTCCGCGTTTCAGGCCGAAGTGCGTGATAAAACCAAGGGCCGGACGCACGGAGGGATGGTAGCGGTTGAGCACGGCGATTTTGAGAAGATCCCGACCGGTGTCGGAAACCAACCCGCCGGACCGGGCGCGCATTTCGTGGGTTTCGCGTCCGGTGACAAGCTGGCCTTCCTGCACCGCGATGACCTCGACCGGCACGGCGGCCTTCGCGCAGGGTATTCTCAAGGCGGACGGCGCGACCGGGGCGGCAGCAAAGCGGTTGAGAAGCGGAGGAATTTCGTAGGGCAATGACGATTCTCCCTTCCGGGCGATGCGGCGTCCGCCCACCCAGGTCTCCAGCACCCGGAAATCGCGCAAATCCTCCACCACAAGAAAATCCGCCGGGTCGCCCTCGCGCAGGAGTCCGACCGGAAGCCGGTAGTGTTCCACCGGGTTGAGGCAGGCCACGCGCAGAGCGGTGAGCGCGGGCAGCCCCGCCGCGACGGCGCGACGGACCAGAAGATTGATGTGGCCGAGGGCCAGGGTATCGGGGTGCAGGTCGTCGCTGCAAAACATGCAGTGATCCGGATGCGAAAAAAGCAGGGGCTCGAGGGCGGCGTAGTTGCGGGCGGCGGAGCCTTCGCGGATCAGGATTTTCATGCCGGCCGCAATCTTGTCCAGGGCCTCGGCCAGGCTGGTGCATTCGTGGTCGGTCGAAATGCCGGCGGCGGCGTACGCGGCGGCCCGGGGATTGCGCAGTTGCGGGGCATGGCCATCCACGGGCTTGCCCAGCTTTTTGGCCGCCGCGATTTTTGCCAGCAGATCCGGATCGCCGTTCAGCACGCCGGGAAAATTCATCACTTCGCTGAGGAAGAGAATCTCGGGCCGGGCCAGCAGTTCCGCCACGGCGGCGGCATCGAGAACCGCTCCGGCACTTTCAAACGTGGTGGCGGGAACGCAGGAAGGCGCGCCATAGAAAATCTTAAGGCCCGCCCGGCGGCTTTCCCGGATCATGTAATCGACCCCTTCGAGGCCGAGCACATTGGCGATCTCATGGGGATCGGAGACGGTGGCCACGGTGCCGTGGACGGATGCGGCGCGGGCGAATTCCGCCGGAGCCAGCAGGGAGCTTTCGATGTGGATGTGAGCGTCCACGAAACCGGGAATGACAAAGCGATCGAGAGTTTCCTCGCGGGGCTCGATACGGACGATGCGTTCGCTTTCCAGATAAATCTCGCCGGGAAAAACCCGCCCCCGGTGGAGATCGACGATATTGCCTTTGACGCTGTGCACCGCCGCGAAAGGCTAGCGGGAAGCCCCGGCGTGATGCGACGCTAATTTCTCCAAAGCTTCGCAGGTCCGTTCCGTGGCTCCACGGTGGACCTGCAGAACCTTCAAGCCCTTGGTCGACAGCGCGGTTCTTTTTTCCGGTTCGGAGAGAAGTTTGTGCAAGACATGCTCCAGTCCGGTGGCATCGACGATCTGCACGATGCCGTCCTCGCGGACGAGCTGGGCGACGAGGGAGGAAAAGTTTTCCATATTGGGCCCGACCACGACCGGCTGGCCCGCGGCGATGGCCTCGGCCGGATTCTGGCCGCCATGGGCGGTGAGGCTTTTGCCCACGAAGACAACCGTGGCGAGGTCATACCAATCGCGCAGTTCTCCGGTGGTATTGACCAGCAAGGTGTCCGGCGCCTCAACCGGTGCGTCCGCGCCCTTGCGCAGGGCGACCTTGAGGCCCAGGCTGGCGAGTTCCGCTTTCACTTCCGGCCAACGCTCGGCATGGCGGGGAACGACGATGAAGAAGAGTCCGGGAAAATCACGCCGCAGTCGCAGGACCATCTCGCCAAGAATCCGCTCCTCCCCCGCGTGCGTGCTGCCGGCCAGCAAGACGGGGGCATGGTCCGCGATGCCCAGCTTTTGCAGATCCGGGAGGAAATCCCGTTTGACCGTCCGGCCCGTTTCCTGGTCGTCGAATTTGATGCTCCCGGGGCAAAAGATTTTCCCGGGTTCCACCCCGAGGGCCTTCCAGCGTTCGCTCTCGGCCGGTTCGGGCACGCAAAGAAGGTCGAGTTGATTGAAGATGCCGGAGATGATCGGACGGATGAGGTCATACCGGGCCTCGGAACGCGGGGAAAGCCGGGCGTTGACCAGGGCAAGGGAGGCTCCCATTTTTTTGGCCTCGGCCGTGAGGTTCGGCCAGATCTCGGCTTCGACGAGAATGACCCGGGTGGGACGGATGAGGCGCAGGGCGTGCCGCACGGTCCAGAGGAAATCGATGGGATTGTAGATCGGTTCCAGCCAGTCGGATTTTTGCCGGGCGGCCAGGGCAAAGCCGGTGGACGTGGTGGTCGAGAGAACGATGCGCAGGGCGGGCTCGCGCCGTTTCATCTCACGAATGAGTTTCAGGGCGACAAGCACTTCGCCGACACTCACGGCGTGAATCCAGGTCCAGCCGCCGCGACTCAGTTTATCCCGCACCCGCGGCGAATAGAGACCGAATCGCTGGCCGAATTTATGGCGGTACTTTCCCCGCTTGAGCATCCGGAAAAGGAAACCCGGCAGCAGGGCCACCAGCACGAAGGGGAAGGCCAGATTGTAAAAAAAACGAACCGCAGTCATTCAGACGTGGGTGAAGTAAGCGATCTCACTTTCCCCGTAACGGCGCGCGCGAACCAGCGAAAGCACACCGTCCGCCGGATCCTTCGCGCCGGAGAGGCGTTCCAGAATCAGAGTCCCGCCGGCGGGAAGGGCCGCCGCCAAGGCGGGCAGGCGGAGCAATTCTGAAGCAAAATCGCGGTCGTCGGGTTGTTTCGCATAAGGCGGGTCGGCAAAAATCAAATCGAATTGCGCGGAAGCGTAGAGTTCGAGGAACGTCATCGCATCCATCGTTTGGACCGAGCCATCCAGCCCGGTGCGGCGCAGGTTGGATTTGACGCAGGCGGCGCAGCGGGGGTTGGCATCGACAAAAACCGCCGAGGCGGCCCCGCGGCTGAGGGCCTCAAGGCCCATCGCCCCCGAACCGGCGAAAAGATCGAGCACGCGCGCGCCGGGCACGGCATCGCCCAGGCTGGAAAAAACCGCCGCCCGCACGCGGTCCATGGTGGGGCGGACGTCTTCGGGCGGACGGGAGAGGGCCAGGCCGCCCGCTGTGCCGGCTATGATCCGCATGACGAGGGGGGGCCGGACACGGAGAGGGGGGGGCGCGGGGATGCGGGGGAATTCTCCATGTCTTCGCGTCCCCGCGTCCCCGCGTCTCTACTTGTCATCCTTCTTCTGCTGGGGGATGGCACGGAAGAGATTTTGCAGCAGACCTCCCACATCCTGCCCGATGTTGATGCCGGTCAGCTTGTCGAGGAGATCGGTTTTCGGACTATCGACCTTGCCGCTCACGGTGAAGGGAAGCTGGCGGTAGTCGGGATTTTCGGACTCGACGAAGTTGTTGCCAAGGATGCCCTTGAGTTGTTGCTGGAGTTTGGTGTTGATGAGGAGCCTGGCCTCGACCTTCATTTTGCCGTTGAACCGGATGGGGCCCTGGCCGGTCAGAATGAGATTTTCCGATTTGAGAAAAACATCGTCCAATTGCACCCGGTCGTTGCCGATGGAGAGATCGACGCGGGCCTCGCTGAGCTTGAGGAGCTGAAGCTCGTCGATCTGCAGCAATTCGCCGAGCTGGCTGAGAAGTTCGATCGGCTTGAGTTGGGCCTCGATCAATTCGAAATGTGCCTTGCCGGCCAGCGAATCGGTATTGCGGGGATCGCCGGCCAAATCGACGGAGCCATTGAGCCGGCCTTCGGTTTTTCCGGGTTCGACCCCGGCCTCATCCGCCAGCCTCTTGAGGAGAACGCCGTCCAGCCGGGCCGCCAGCGTGTAGGTCGGGGCCTCGCCGTTTTCCAGGTGGAGTTTTCCAGTGAGCCGTCCGCCGGCGAGCGATCCCTGAATCTCGGGCAACTCAAAGATCCTGCCGTCCCAGGTAAAGGGGCCCCCGACTTTGTGGGGCTTGAGAACTCCGCCGACGTTCATCCGTCCGATGCCGATGGTTCCCTGGGCCGTGAGATCGGGCGCGATGGTGGCGTCGATATCGGATTTCTCGAGAAGAAGGACGGTGCGGTTTTTGGCGTTGAGGAAACTGATCTGGCCGGCACCGAGGCGGAAGCGCTGAAGTTCCGCTTTGAATGACGGACCCTTGACCTTGGGCGCGGAGGGAACTTCCGGCGGCGCGGGAGCAGGTTCCGGGGCACGGCGCGGGAGCGGAATCAGCCAGTCGCCATTTTCGAGCTGCCGGACGATCAGCTTGGGTTCAAACAACGCGCATTCCGTGACGACAAAGCGCTGCTGCAAAAGCGGCGGCAAAGCGAACCGGATCCGCAATGCGGCCGCCTCGACCACATTGATATTTGGAGCGGTGGAGTCAGGAATGGAAATTCCCCGCAGGACGAGTCCTTCCCACGGGGTATAGGTCGTGCTGCGAATATTGATCTCCGTGCCGATGGCTTTGGCCGCAGTGTCCCGGATACGCTGTTGAACCCCTCCGGACTGCAGGTAGAGGTTGATGCAGAGCAGGATGAGAGCGAGCGCCGCCACGAGAATGGCGGCGGCGAAAAGAAATCTCTTGGCAAATTTGGGCACGCGGGGAAGCTACGGGACTTTTCGAGAATGTGAAGCGTGAACAGCGGCCAAAAAATACCAGTCATTCTGAATCCCGCCGCCCGCGGTGAACGTGCCAGCGTGCTCGGGGATAAAATTGCCGCCCTTTCCCCGCGGGTCAAGGTTCTGCTGACCTCCTCCCCCGGCGACGCGAGGGAGATCGCCAAAGAGGCCGTCGCACAGGGCCACACGACCATCATCGCCGCCGGCGGGGACGGAACCATCAACGAAGTGGTCAACGGAATCGGGGGTGAGGAAGCGACTCTGGGCATCCTGCCGGTGGGAACCATGAACGTCTTCGCGGCAGAACTGGGCATCCCCCAAAACAATCTGGAAAAAGCCTGGCAGATCATTGAGGCCGGCTTCGTCCGGCCGGTAGACCTTCCGCGGGCCAATGAGGAGTATTTCGTGCAACTGGCGGGAGCGGGCCTGGATGCTGAAGTGGTTCGGCGCACCACGCCGGACTCCAAGAGAGCGCTCGGCCCCATCAGTTACCTGCTCACCCTCGCGCAAGTGGCGGCCCGCAGACCGCCCAGGGTGCGCATCGAGCCGGTGGATGGAGAACCGCGGGAGGGCAGCTTCGTGCTGGTGGGAAACGGCCGCCTCTATGGCGGACCCTTCGTGCTTTTCAAGGACGCCTTGCTCGACGACGGACTGCTCGACGTGCTGGTTTTTCAAAACCAGAGCCACTGGGATTTGATCCGTTATTTTCAAGCCATCGCCTTTGGTCAGCATCCGGACCTGCCGGATGTGGAGTATTTTCAAACCCGCGGACTCCGGCTCATGAGCCGCGACTATGTGCCGGTGGAAATCGACGGGGAATTGACCGGCGCGCTGCCGTATGAATTCGGATTTTCCAGCAGGAAGCTCAGCGTGCTGGCGCCGGCGCCGGCATTGGACACCGGGAAGAATGGACTTTAGGATCGAACCATGATGCGGCAGAAATGGTGGCTGAAGGCGGTGCCCGTTCTGGTCGCCATCAACACGGCCATCTTTTTTTATGAACGGCTGATTGGCCTGCAGGGGAGGTCCCGGCTCTTCGAAACCTATGCCGTGACCGCATCCGGCCTGGCCGAAGGCCGCTGGTGGCAGCTTGTCACCCATGCCTTCCTGCATGGAAGCCTCTTGCATCTGCTGGTCAACATGGCCGGACTTTGGTTCGCGGGCCGCATCATTGAGCGCGTGATGGGAACCGGGCGGTTCCTGGTTCTCTACGGGGTTTCCGCGGTGGCGGGAGGACTGGCCCAAATCCTCCTGACCGGCGGCAACAATCCGCTGATCGGCGCGTCGGGCGCGGTCTGCGGCGTGGTGATCGCCTTCACCGCCATGTTTCCGGAAGCCCAGATCATGGCCTTGTTGTTTTTCGTGATTCCCATCCGGCTCCGCGCCAAATACCTCGGCTGGGGCATCACGGGTTCCGCCCTGCTCTTCCTCGTGACGGGTTTTGAGCCCTGGATCGGCCATGCTGCCCATCTGGGCGGATGTGTGGCCGGGTATCTGTTTGTCAGACTGGCCGGCTACGGCACACCAACTTTCCTCGAGAGGAAGTTTTTCCGCAAAGACGATTACGGCGCGGCCGGCTGAGCGGGGAGTTGGTAAACTTTGATGGCCGGCTGGAGATATTGCAGATCCCCGGCCGGACACTCCCAGACCACGCGGCCTTCGGCGAAGAGTTGCTCGTAGAACGCGCGCCGGCGTCCGAAGTCGTCCTGATCACCGCCGCGCGGCTTGTGGGTGGTGAGAAAAAAACGACCGTAATCACCCTCGGAAACTGCCACATATTCGATCCCGCGCGCGCGCAATTCGTCCATCGTGCCCACGTCGGCGGCAAAAAGTTTCCCCAGGATGTTTTGTTCAAGAAAATACGGGCTGTCGGCGTGGCGGGGATCGTTGCGGTTCGGCAGGTTGACCCTTTTGTCCTGGGCGATGGTGGCATCGGCGGGAATGTTCTCCCGCACGAAATCGACCAGGTTCCGGCGGGCGTCATTCTGGAAAGCCGCATCGGTCTTCCCAACCTGCCACCCGGACTTGATCAGGGCCGCCAGAAAGACCAGTCCCAGGGCCGCCTGGAAAATCGGCGACGACAGCCCGCGGACGGATTTGGGCAGTCCGGCGGGCAACGTGAGGGGAAAAACCGCCAGAGCCGCCAGGGCGCAAAACAACAGCGTGTCCGGCAGAAAATAGCGGTAGTGGGTCTTGGGCGAAAACGAGAGAATGAGGACAAAGGCAATCGGAAAAAGCGCCAGGGTCCACTCCGCCGGGTGAACCCGGCGGCGACGAACGATCAATCCTCCATAGTAGACGACCAACAATACCCAAATGGCCGGATTGGTCGCCTCCCGGAAGACCTTGCCATAGACCCCGTGCGGCACGCTGCGGGTTTGACCTTTGTGGCCTTTGACAACGTATTCAATCTCCTCACCGACATTGGTCCGGAGACTGCCCCACGAGCCGAGCATCGGGTAATTCAGCATTGCAAAGACGATGAGAAAACCCAGGACGAGGCCCGCGACGGGGAAAAGTTTCGCCCGCGCCGCGAAGAAGACCGGCAACAGGGCCAGCGGCAACACCACAATGCCAATGTATTTTCCAGACACCGCCAAGGCGCAGGCCACGCCCAGCCAGACAAACCGGACGGTGGACGGTTCGACCCAGCAGCGCACCAGGGTCAGGAAAAAAGCCGCGATGCCGAAGGCGAGGGCCGGATCCTCCTTCATGTAGTGGGCCAGTTCGAAGAATTGGGAATTGGCCAGCACGAGCAGCCCCGCCGCCGCCCCGGCCAGAGTGCTCCGCAGATGGGCGGCCAGCAGAACAAGGCAAGCCACTGCGCCGGCGGCAAAAAGGGCGGAGGCCGTGCGTCCGTCCCGGGTCACCGGCTGCTGCGTCCGGGGCGAGTCCCTGATCCACGAAATCAATCGCGTGGTTTGCAGAAGCAGCATGGGGTGATTGAAATTGAATTCGTTCTTGATCACCTGCCCCGCCTTGCTCGGTTCGTCCGGGTGGTAGAAGGAGGGAAAATCATTGTGCCGGGTGTAGAGCCAGATTCCGGTCAGGAAAAAAAGTCCGGCCAGAATCCAGTCGCGCGCGGCCAGCCGGGCCCGCAGGGGCGGCGAGGCAAAAAAGTTCGAGCCCGCCATCCCTTCAGACGGATTTACACTCCCCGCAGACCGGCCAGCAGCAGCTCGGCGTTCGATTTCGTGTGCTGAAGATTGGAAGCGAGGATCTCCATGGCCTCGGCGGCGGGGAGTTCGGAGAGTTGGCGGCGAAGCCGGACGATGCGATCGTATTCGTCGGGATGGTAGAGCAGTTCCTCCCGCCGGGTGCCCGATTTCACAATGTGAATGGCAGGGAAGATGCGCTGCTCGGCGATGGAACGGTCCAGGTGCACCTCCATGTTTCCGGTGCCTTTGAACTCCTCGAAAATCAAATCATCCATGCGGCTCTTGGTCTCGACCAAAGCGGTGGCCAGGATGGTGAGGCTGCCGCCCTCTTCCACATTCCGCGCTGAACCGAAGAACCGCCGCGGCCGGGCCAGGGCCTTCGTATCCACGCCGCCGCTCATGGTGCGGCCCTTGGTGGGCTGGAGGTTGTTGTAGCCCCGGGCCATGCGGGTGATCGAATCCAACAGGATCACCACATCCTTGCCCAGTTCCACCATGCGTTTGGCCCGCTCGGAAACGGCTTCGCAGACCTGCACGTGCCGGGTCACCGGCTCGTCGAAGGTCGAGCTGTAGATTTCGCAATCCAGATCGCGCCGCAAATCGGTCACTTCCTCGGGCCGCTCATCCACCAACAAGAGAATGAGCACGACTTCCGGATGGTTCAGGCGGATGCCGTGTGCGATGGATTTCAACATCATGGTTTTCCCGGCGCGGGGCGGGGCCACAATCAAACCGCGCTGTCCCATGCCCAGTGGGGCCACCAGATCCACCGCGCGGGCGCTGATGGCATCTTCGCGGGCCGTTTCCAGCAGGATGCGGCGATTGGGAAAAAGCGGGGTCAGCTTGTCGAACTCCACCGGCGGCTGCCATTGGCTGACCGGGATGCCGTCAATTTCCAGAATCGACTCGGCCACCAGGCCGCGCTCGCGGTCCCGCGGCAGGCGCAGGGCGCATCGCAGCATCAAACCCGGACGGAGTTCCAGGGGCCGGAGTTTGGCCACCGGGAGCAGCACATCCTCGGGTCCGGGTTTCAGACTAAACACGGGCCAGCGCAGCACTCCGCTGTCGCCGGTCATTTCGAGCAGTCCCGTGGCGTGCAAAGCCCCCCCCTGGGTGAGGTGAAACCTGGCTTGATCCAGCACCAGGTGGTGGCGGGAGGATTCGGGGCGCAGGCGAATACCCAGACCGGCGGCGCGGGCCGCCAGTTTTTCCAGGCTGAGAGCCTGGAGGTCATTCAACGTGAGGAGTCCTTCCCCCACGGGTGGAGAGGAAATTTCAGCCGTATCGGTCATGCAAGTAGCGGGAAAAGAGTTCGGTTTGGGCGGTCAGGGTCTCGAGCGGGCCATCGTTCCAGATGACATGATGGGAACGGGCCATCTTGACGTCGAGAGGCATCTGGGTGGCAATGATTTTTTGGGAAATTTCGGGCGAAAGGCCCCGGCGGGAAAAGAGCCGGGCGAGTTGCCCATCCAAAGAACAGGCCACCGTCACGATCAGATCGAAAAGCGACTCCGCCTTGGTTTCAAACAGCAGGGGGATGTCCACCACAAAAAGCCGGCGGGCCGCCGAGGCTTCCAGGGCCTGCCGGGACCAGCGCTGGCGGATGACCGGATGAAGAATGGCTTCCATGGTTCGTTTCTTGGCGCTGTCCTGGTAAATCAACTCCCGCAGCAAGGCGCGGTTGGGCTTGCCTTCGCCATCGTAGGCCTGAGGGTGGATTTTTTGAAGAATTTGATCCTTGATGGCAAGGTCTTCGTCCAGCAACTCCCGGGCACAGGCATCCGCGTCGAACCAATCCGCCGCAATCCTTTCGAGAAGGAGTTCGCGGAAGGTGGACTTGCCTGAGGCAATACCTCCAGTGATTCCGAGAATAGCCATAATTCGGACGGAAAGCGCTCACGGCACTCCACACCGTATTTCCACCCTGCTCCAGCCAAAGGCTACTTCCCGGGACCGCGGGCGGTTTCAAATACGGGCGGAGGAAGTTCCTGCGGCAGACCCAATGGTTCGACCGGTTCCTCAGCCTCGTCATCCTGACGCACCGGCCGGCCTTCGGCATCCATCAGACGCGCGGTCACAAAAATGATCAAGTTGCGTTTGATCTTTTGATCGACATTAGACCGGAACAAACGCCCAGCCAGGGGAATGTCACCAAGGATGGGAACTTTGTCCTGAACTTTTTGCACATCTTCGCGGATCAGTCCGCCCAGAGCCACGGTCTGACCGTCCCAGATGCTGACACTGGTGGTGACTTTTCTTACGGAGAAGATTGGCTGATTGATGGTGTTGGGAGTCACCACAGTGGAACCGATACTCAGCGTTGTTAAATCAAGCTCGGGGGCAAGAATCGGCGAACCATAATTGATAAAGCCGTCGAATTCGACCACTTCCGGGGAAAGATTAAGATCAATCGTGTAGCCATCGGGACCGATGATTGGTTCAACTTCGAGAGTCACTCCAACATTGCGAGTTTCAAAAGCAGTGGGAGTCGTCGGTGTGACAATACCTTGAGATATGATGGATCCTACGGGGATTACCGTAGCGCTGCCTCCTCCGGTGGTTGCAGGCGGAGGTTCCGGCGGGCTGAACTCCGTAGGGTAGGGAAATTCCCGAATAACTCTTACGATGGCCTTGCGGCCACTTTTGGTCGTAACCTTGGGTGCGGACAACAAGTCGACGCCCTTTTTTTGGTTCAAAGCCCGGACGACAACTTGAAACTGGGGATTAGTAAAGATACCAGCCAAACCAAAAATGGCGGGACTTATGAACGTGCTTCCCGGGATAACCCCGGCCAGCAAGGCATCAATGCTGTTTGCGCTCACAGCACTATTAGGCCCAATGCCGGCACCACTGCGTAAACCTGAAGTAACGGGATTTTGACCGACGGGCGCACCACCCGCCGCAAAGGGAAAATTAGCCGTGTTCGGCGAAGTGGGAGATGAGTCCGTCCCAAATCCTTGGGTGCCTCCCGCGCCATACACGCCACTCCCAATTGACAGCGGCCCAAGCAACCAGTCAAACCCGAGTTCCTTGAGATTATTTTGGGAGATTTCCACAAACTTCGATTCAATTTCAACCTGAGTAGGCTGCACGCCGACGGTGGCATCCACGAGCGAGTCGATCAGATCGATTGTATCCGGAGTGTTTCGCACGATCAACTTGCTGCCGGCGGGGACGTATTGCGCAAAGGAGCCAGCCGGAAAGGGAATATTTTGCGATAGCAGGTAATCTTGAGCATTCGAACGATTGCCGAGCCGTGTTCCGGTCGCATCGACGGAGGCGCCAGGAGTCGTGGCATCCGAGGCGGGAGCCGCCGTTGCGGGAATAAACCCCGGAGGCACACGATACTCCTTGGTGACCAAGTCGGTCGTGTTCTCCGTGAGAGGAACAATGGAAACGGCGTAGGGCTCAATTTTGTATTTGAGGCCGGAAAGTTCCGTCAGGTAGCGCAGAGCCTCGACGAGGGGAACATTGGCCAGGGTCAGGGTGATTCTGGTATCGGCATTGCCTCCCGAGGGAACTGGTGCCACAGAGCCATCGGCCGGCAGGGGAGCGGCGGGATCCGGAGTGGTCACAGCCGCCGGGGCGTTGTCGAGTTTCAAAACAATATTCACCCCTCTCTTGTCCTTGGGATCGTCCGTCGAGGAATCAAGTTCTCTGCTGCGTTGTTTGAGGAATTCCACCGCTTCACGAACCGAAGTATCGCGGAGATCGACTTTCGGGATGATGATCCGGTTCAGTTTTGCCGTAATCACCTCGGTTCCCCGAACACCGCCGCGCGAGGCAATGTCCACACTGGTGGAACGCCCGCCTTGAAAATGACGAACCGGCCGATCCCATGACCTTTCCACCAACCAGAGCATCCGGCTGCGGGTCTCGTTGTAGGCGTCACCGTAGTATTTTCTCTTATCCGTATTGACCTGCTCCATGCCCTTGCGGGCAGCAATGTTGTACCGATCAATATCGAGAACCTGTTCATACCGCTTGAGGGCGAGATCGAAGCGGCCCGATTGATAAAAGCCCTCGCCTTCATAAAGCAATTTGGTCACTTCCTCCCGGTCGGCGGCAAACTGGGAAGTGACCGTTTTGTTGTAGTAGTCGGACTGTTCGAGATTCGCCAGCAGACGAACGGCAGGCTTGGAGGAGGGATCGTATTCGGGCAGCAGGATGGTTTTGGCCACACGTTCCGCGTCGGAATACTTGCCATTGGAAATCAATTGTTCGGCGTAGAGCAAGCCGATCCTGCTAAATTTGGCCAGGGTTTCCGCCCGGAGTTTATCCGTGGCTCCCCCGGCCGGAATTTTGTCGAGAGCATCAAGATAATTGACATAAGCGGTCTCGTAGTCTTTTTCCGCCGCGGCGTTATCCGCTTTTTTCACGAGTTGATCCGCCACGACCAAGTCTTCCTGTCGGCGAACGATTTCGCGGTTGGCCAGAGATTCCAGATTACCCTGTTGGGCCTGAAGTGAAACCTGAGGAGTCAGGCAGGCCAGGGCCAGGAGAGCACATGCGGACTGGCGGAAAATTGAAGATGCGAAGAGAAATTTCATAATCCGATTGTAAGCTATTGCGTCAGCGGGATGGTGGATGGATCGCCGGGGATTGCTTCCTGCTCCAGCCCTTCGGCACTTACCTCCGGCACAATTTTATTCTCATCATCCACCTTGATCAGCGGTTGTCCGGCGGGATCCATGAGGCTGGCAGTCACAAACATGATCAGGTTGCGCTTGATATGCTGGTCGGCGCTTGAGCGGAAGAGACGGCCCGCAATGGGGATGTCGCCAAGGATGGGAACCTTGTCCTCGACTTTTTGAATATCCTCACGCATGAGTCCGCCCATGACAACAGTCTGCCCATCGTAGACCGTGACCTCTGTCGTGACCTCCCTCACCGAAAAAACCGGTTGGTTGATCGTGTTAGCCGTGACCTGAAAGTCGGAGTTGATGCCAGTCCCTGCCACCGTAACCACGGTGTTGATCGGACTGCCGTAGTTGATGAATCCATCAAATTCCGTAATGCTGGGCGAGAGAATCAGGTCAATCGTGTAGCCATCGGGACCGACCGTGGGCTCGACTTCCAAGTTGATACCGACGTTCTTGGTTTCAAATGCGGTGGGCGTGGTCGGCGTGGCAGGAGTGTAGACAGTACCGGGGGCCTGGGTAACCTGGGGAAGATCATATTCCGAAGGATAGCGGAATTCCCGGATGATCTTAATGGTGGCGCGCTGACCGCTTTTTGTGGTGACCTTAGGGGCACTCACAAGATCCACGCCCTTTTGTTGATTCAAGGCGCGGATGACGACTTGAAATTGCGGATTGGTGAAGATCCCTGCGACAGCCAGCATAGCCGGGGCTGGTCCAAGCGGGGATCCAAACAGAAGCGCGTCCACGGCGTTAGCTGAGATGGCCGTTGAACCGGAACGGTTACCCGCGGTAAGCGGACCCGAAGTTGAACTGGAAGCGCCAATAGGAAGACCACTTACGGGATCGTTGAAAGTGAAGGAATTGTCGTTAATCGTTCTCCCGAAACCCTCGGTGCCCCCCCCTCCATAAACGCCAGATCCCCCAGCCATGGCGAACTGTCCCAAAATCCAGTCAAAGCCCAGTTCATTGAGATTGTTCTGGGTCACTTCAAGGAACTTGGACTCAATTTCGACTTGAGTCGGCGGGGTTGTCAGGGAGTTTTCCACCAACGAGTCGATGATATCGAGGTTGGCCTGCGTGTTCTTCACGATGAGCTTGCTTGTGCTGGTGAGGAAGTTGGCGCTTGCCCCGGCGGGAAAGGTGACACCTGAAGCCTCGAGGAACTCCTTGGCACCCGAACGGGCCGTGACCGCTGACAATGATCCCGGGGCAACCGTGGGGCCCCCTCCGCCCGCGCCGGGCAGAGCCCCGCCCGATGAGGAGGCCGGCAAGGCCGTGATGAAGCTCGGCGGCACCTTGTATTCCTTGGTGATGAGAATATCGGTGGATTCGGATTGGGGAACGATGGCGACGGCGTAAGGCTCGATCTTGAGTTTCAGGTTGGCGGCCTTGGCGACATAGTCAATGGCGGCCCGCAGGGGAATATCGGTCAGAGCCAGGGTGATGCGGGAGTTGGCCTCCGGAGCATCGGCGGACAGCTTGAGCACAATGTTGATGCCCTTGCGCGAAGGATCCTGTTCGGTGGTATCCAGGGCGGCGGCGCGCTGCTTGATGAAATCCACGGCTTCCCGGATGGTGGCGTCCTGAAAGTCAATCCGGGGGATGGCGATCTCATCAAGTTTGCGATTGATCAGCGAGGTTCCCCGGGTGTCGATCTGAGGTTGCTCGATGATGGTTGAGGCTCCGACCTCAAAGCGGCGCACCGGCATTTCCCAGCCCTTATCCACCTGGCGGATCATGTCTCCACGAGCCTCGCTGTAGGCGCTGTCGGCGTATTTGATCCGGGCGGCATTGACGCGTTCCATGCCGCGGCGGGCGGCGATGTTGTATTTGTCGACGTTCAACACCTGCTCGTAACGCTTGAAAGCCAGGTCGTAGCGGCCGGAGGCGTAAAACCCATCGGCTTCCGAGAGGAGCTGCTTGACCTCCTCGACATTGGCGATGAAGCCGGGCGTGAGCGTTTTATTGAAAGTGGTGGGATTCTTCAGCCTTTTCTGCAGGGCAAGGGCCGGGGCGTAATTCGGATTGTAGCGATCCTCCAAAACCACCAGGACCGTGGTATTGGCATCCTGAAAACGACCCTCGGAGATGCGCTGTTCAGCCAGTTTGACTGCGGCACGGCTGAAGCCATCCAAGGCCGCATCGCGGACGGGTTGGGTGGCCACCCCGCTGCTCGGGAGAACGTCCACGGCACTCTTGAAATAGGCAAAGGCACTTTCGTAATCGTGGCCGGTCAACGCCTCGTTACCCTTCGCGACCGCTTTCTGCGCGTAGTCGGCCATGGATTCCTGCCGGCGGATTTCCCGTTCGGCCGCGCTCTGGACCCCGGACTGCTGCGCGGAGCTGATGCGCGGACAGAGGGTCAAGGCCGCGGTTGCGATTACAGTGAGGATTGGCAACTTCATGATCAAGGCGTTTATGGCGTAAAGACAGTTATAGGGGGGCGTCCCGGGGAATCATCCCCGATCCGGCGGCGGACACGATGGGTTAGGGCGCGCATGGTCGGGCAAGGCTGCGGCTCTCATTTCACCTGAGGAATTTTGTGTTGTTCCTTGGTTTTCCGGTCTTGTATTAGGGCTTCTCCTTCGGAGATGTCAATGAGTTTATACTTCCGGTCGGTTTCCGGAGCGAGGGTGAATTCATCCTCCTTTTTCACGGTGAACTTCGATCCATCGTAAAGATAACGGAATTCGCCGAAGGAGGTCGGGTCGTTGGCTTCCTTGCGGGCCACCAGAACAATCTTCCGTCCATCCTCGGTATTTTCGATGGTCAGTTCGGAAACGTCTTTCTCAATCTCGTTCTCGACGGCCATTTTCTTTTCATACCCCACCACTTTGTAGGGGGTGCCCTTGATCAAATGTCCTTTTTCCAGAAACTGGGTGCTGGTCTTGAGATCCTTGGTATTGATGGTGAAGGTCTGGCCGTCATCAGGACTGCCGGTGAAGATCAGGCGGAAGGGTTTGGAGATGAATTTGAGAAGCTGGAGCTTGGTGAAATACGGCGGTACGGAATTTTTGTCCCGGGGATTGGTGCCCGCGAGAAATTCCTCCAGATTGCTGAACCGATCCTCGTCCGGGTCCTGTTCCTTGATGTCCCGCTCCCAATAGGCCAGGCTGTTATCGATCAACCAGGAGTTTGTGAGGGGCGGATGAAGCGGCTCCGGGCTCTCGGTCGGATCGATCAACGTGTTGCCGCCGTTTTCATCCTCCTTCAAAACATAGGGACGGGAAACGAGCAGGGAGCCATCGTGCACGAGCCAATTCGGGGGTCCCTTGACCACCGATGATGCCGCCGTCAGGGTTTCCGAGGGATAGGGTTTAATCGCGTTGTCTTTCGGTTTGGAGCTGTCCCTCCCGGCGAATTGCGCGGGGAAGCTGTTCACATTGCTGATGATCAGCCCGCTCGAAACCAGCAGGGCCAGAATGGCAAAACCCAGGACAGCCCGCTCGTAATTTGTCTTCAGCCATTCCATAAGCGGTTACTTTTTGACCTCCACCGGTTCGGCAAAATCGAGAATCTCAATCCGCAGGGTGGCTTTGACCAACTCCTGGCCGAGGATTACGTTGAGGTCGTTGGCCTTGCCCTCCGGGGAAATCGAACGACCCGTCGTCAGACCGGGGGCGGCGGCGGAGTTCTTATCGGCTTGAACAATCAAGGGGCCGGCGGGGTTGCTATTCTGGATACTCAGGCCGCGGATGAGGAGGAATTGATCCGAATTCACCAGGGAATTGAAGGCCACCCGGAACTTGGCTTGTTCCGCAGTGAAAGTCAGATCGAAGAGATAACGCTCCAGAATTTCCGCCTTCTTTTGTGCCCCCGCCGCTGCCGCCGGGGCTTCCTCGGGAAGCAGGCGCCGCTCAAGACTATCGATGGATTGAACCTTCAAGTCGATCAGTCCCAAGACAACCTTGGTGATCACTGCCAACTGGCGGTCCAGGGCGGGTGCGGACCGTTCGCTGGGCTGCGAGTTGGCATATTGTCCGAATCCCAAATAGAAATCCTTGGGGAGGATCACGCCGGCGGCCGCGGCTTTTTCTGTCGTCTGGTTGACGATGGCCCGCAGATCGTCTTGAAATTGCTGGGGCTTGATCTCGGGATTCAATGGCAGCTCCATCTTGGCCAGTTGGTCGCGCAGGACATTCAGCTCATTCTTATATTGCCCGGCCAGCGCTTTGCTTTGGTCAAAATTCTCCTTGCTGGGAAACGGCGAGCGGTCTTGCAGCCCGTGAAGTTTTTGCACGGCTTGCACGTATTGTTCGGAGGTCTGCTGATACAGCGCCAGCGATTGGGTCAGCAGGAAAATCAAAGCCGCGACACCGGCCACGGTCACCGCAGCCAGGCCGGCCAGAAACGGGTTGTCTTGAATCCACCTCATGGCAGGGTAATCGGGGTTTTCAAGGGGAGGATAAACGAATAGGTGTAGGCCCAACTCGAGCCGTCGATCGTGCTTCTCACGTCCTTCGACTTGTCGCGGTCATTCACTTTGAAAATCCCGGAGGTCTGGAGCTGGTCCACAAATTCGTCAATGACCTTGGCCTCTTTGCTGTTGGGCGGGTTGGCGAGGTAGAGTCCGCTAACCAGCAGGGAATCAATCTTGGCCGGCCCGGCCGGGGCGCCGCCCGGCTTGGGCGGTGCTGATGGCGAGGCGGCCGACGGATTCGTGGCACCGCTCAGGGTGATGAGCTTGCCGTCGGATTGAGGCTCAAGCTTGGTCACCCAGATGAAGCGCTTGGGCAGCTTGGTCCCCAGCTCATCCAGAATGGCGGCCCAGGCGGACCGCTCGGTCGAGGCCAAAATGAGGGGAGCGGCGATCTCCTGCAATTTCTTGCTCTCGTCCTCGAGGCTGGCAAACTGGCTGGCGACCGCTTCGAGCTTGCCCACATCCGCGTTGACGGCATCGAGCATTTCCTGAGTAATGGCGGCGGCCCGGTTGTAGTAGAACAACCATGCCGCCGGAGCCAGCAGGAGGCAGACTGCCGCAAAAATCAGGAAAGGTTTGCGCTTCGCCAGATCGTGCTCACGCACCACCGTGAAGGGGCGGAGGTTGATTTCAATGGGACAATTGCCCAGCGCCCGGAGGGCCGATCCCACGACTTCACCGAAGGTGTGCGCCTTATCGGCCACCACCGCCGCGGTCGCTTCACTGGCCAGGGTGACATTGCGCAGAGGGTTGAAATGCTCGATCGGCATTTGCAGCTTTTCACTGAAAAACTCCACCATGTAGGTCAGACTCACTGTCCCGCCGCTCAGGTAGGCCCTCACGGGTGCGCTGCCCGCCTGGTTTTGCCGGTAGAAGCTGACCGAGCGGGCAATTTCCGCATGCAGGCGGGTCATCGTGTTGCGCACGATCTTGGAGATCTTCGCCTCGGTGGGATCTTCCGGATCCGCGTACGCCCCGCCGAGGCCGACAAAGCCTTTTTCCAATTTGAGCTTCTCGCCCACCAGGATGTCTTGTTTGAATTCCTTGGCGATGGCAGCGCTGATCGTGCTTCCGCCCACCGGAATGCTGCGGCTGAAAACCCGCTGGCCTTCAATGAAGATCAGATTCGTGGTGCGGGCGCCGATATCCACCAACAGCGAGCAGCCGGCCAACTCGCTGTAGTTGAAGCGGAAGGCATTGTAGAGCGCCATCGGTGCCACGTCGATGACCGAGCTCTTGAAGCCTGCGGTATTGACCGCGGTATTGATTTCCCCGAGCTGATCCGCCTTGATGGCCACCAGCGCGACGTCCCAATTGTTGTCCTTGGGTTCGCCCATGATCTGGTAATCCCACACCACCTCGTCGATCGGGAAAGGGACATTCTGCTGCGCCTCAAATCCGATGATGCCGTCCACTTCCTCGGGGCTTGAGCCGGGCAGTTTGACAAAACGGGTGAAGACGGACTGCGATGGCAGGCAAAAATTCACCGGCAGCTTGGCCGCGATCCCCAGCGAACGGCGCAGCCCGCCCACGGCGGCTTCGATTTGCGCGGCCCGGGTGGCATCCGCCGCCGGATCCACGATCAACTCCTCCTGCTGACAGGAATGCAGGGTGAGCGCGCCGGCCTGGCTGGCCCGGAACTCGGCCAGAGTCACGGTCTGCATGCCAAGATTCAAGGCAATGATACGTGTCGGGGCAGCCATCAAACGGGGATCTTCAATGATTCAACGCCCGGGATCAGAGACCGGACGACTTGGGCTTGATGGCTTCGTAATAGTCCCAGGCCAGAGGCGCAAACGGGGTCTCGCTTTTATTCAGGACAAAGCCAGGGGTTTGTTGAAAGGAGGTCCACCACTGCGATTTGAAGTTTCCCCCGGTGAACTCCGCCACGACCTGACCTTGTTTGCTGATGGTGACAGCCACCGCCTCCACCGACTGTGCGGCGTTGGCCGGGACCTTGCCATCAAAGAAACGCTCCAGGGCGCGCGGGCTCACATAGACCACCGAATGCATGTCCCGTCCCTGCGGAATACTGGAGTGCGTGACCGAACCCACCAGCAAGACCCCGTTGGGAGCCTGCGGGGTTTTGGCTTTCAGCAGGATGTAATAGTTGAAAGTCAATTCATCCGTGTATTTGGGCTCCTTCAGGCGCGGCTCCCAATCAAAGGTCACCTCGACCTCGAGCCAGGATTGCGGCTTGGCCCCGCGCTTATCATAGCGGGGCCCCTGGAAGTTCGGGGACTCGAGAAAGTTCGGCTCAACCTTGGTGATTTTGTATTCCGTATTCAGTTGCGCGACAGCGGGAAGACCGGCACTCAGAAAAACAGCGCTCAGCACGAGCGGGAGGGACTTCAAGGGAGACATGACAGGGTAAATTAAGGTATTTAATTAAGGGAGTAAACAAAAAATCCTGCCGAATCAGCCGATGCGCTTGCGGAAAAAATCGATAGTTTCCTTGATGCCTTCCTCGAAGTCCACCTTGGGCTCCCAGCCAAGGGTTTTCCGGGCCAGCGTGATGTCCGGCTGGCGCACCTTGGGGTCATCGACCGGCAGCGGACGATGTTCGATTTTCGACGAGGTTCCGGTAATGCGGATGATCTCCTCGGCGAATTGACGGATGGTCATTTCGCGGGGGTTGCCGATGTTCACCGGACTGTGATAATCCCCCATCATCAGACGGTAAATGCCGTCGATCAGATCCGAGACAAAGCAGAAGCTGCGCGTCTGCGAACCGTCCCCGAAAATGGAAATCGGCTGACCCGAGAGCGCCTGACCGATGAAGGCCGGCACCACCCGTCCGTCCTGCAGGCGCATGCGCGGGCCGTAGGTATTAAAAATGCGCACAATCTTCGTGTTCATCGTGTGATAGCGGTGATAGGCCATGGTCATGGCTTCGGCGAACCGCTTGGCCTCGTCGTAGACGCCGCGGGGTCCGACCGGGTTGACATTGCCCCAGTAGTCCTCCGTTTGCGGATGAATGAGAGGATCCCCGTAACACTCGGAGGTCGAGGCCAGCAGAAAAGCCGCTCCCTTGGCCTTGGCCAGTCCCAGTCCATTATGAGTGCCCAGCGAGCCGACCTTGAGGGTCGGAATAGGGAAATTCAGATAATCAATCGGGCTGGCCGGGCTGGCGAAATGCCAGACGTAATGCACCTCTCCGGGGACAAAGATGAAGTCGGTGACATCATGATTGATAAATTTAAAGTTCTTGTTTCCCGCGAGATGTTCAATGTTGGCAACATTGCCGGTGATGAGATCGTCGATGGCAATCACCCGGTGGCCTTCCGCCAGCAGACGGTCGGAAAGGTGGGAGCCGAGGAAGCCTGCGCCGCCCGTGACGACGCTGGTGATGGGACCGGAATTTTGAGGCATTGGCGCGTTGGATTAGCGGTGGCGCCGGACTTTGGCGAGCATTTTGCGCAAGGATAATCCGCGGGCCCCGCTTATTTCGCTCCCGCGCCCAGCAAAACCGCCGGAATCGTGCCGAGCAGAATCTGAAAATCCAAACCCAGCGACCAGTGGTCGATGTATTCGAGATCCATCCGCACCCAATCGTCAAAGCTGGTCACATTGTTGCGACCGCGGATCTGCCACAGGCAGGTCAGTCCCGGCTTCATGCTCAGCCGGCGGCGGTGCGACGTGTTCTGGAAGTTTTCCACCTCATAGAGCGGCAGCGGCCGCGGCCCGACCAGACTCATTTCTCCGAAGAGGACATTCACGAGCTGGGGCAGTTCATCCAGGCTGGTCCGGCGCAGCCAGCGCCCGATCGGAGTCACGCGCGGATCATTTTCGATTTTGAAAACCGGCCCGCTCATTTCATTCAACGCCGCCAGATCGCCGTGCTGCTTTTCCGCATCGAGAGACATCGTGCGGAATTTCAGCATGGTAAAGGGACAGCCATGGAGGCCCGCCCGCCGCTGGGTGAAGATGGCCGGCCCCGGCGAACCCCATTTCACGGCGACCGCCAGCAGGGCAAACACCGGGGAGAGCAGCATCAATCCCAAGGCTGCTCCCACGCGGTCAATCGCGTTCTTCACCAGGAAGGCCCAGGAAAGATCGGGGGTGGCCCGGAAGACCAGCATCGGCCTCTGGCCCAAGCTCTCGTAGGTGGGCCGGGCCACCGAGGCCCGGATGAAATCGACACTCAGCCAGGCCTCGACTCCCTCGATCTCGCAGGCCTCGATGGCCCGCTGCACTTTGTCCAGTTCCAGTCGACTGAAGGCCAGCACCACCCGGCCGACATTGTGCCGGTGAATCGCGCTGATCAGCGCCTCGGTTCCGGCGTCTTCCAAGTCCACCATTTCAACCACCTTGATCTCCAAACGCTGGCTGGAGGTGAACGTCCGCACGATTTCCTGCAACATGTCTTTCTCTCCTGCCAGAATGATGCGTTCGCCTGACTCACCCTCGACCAACTGCGCAAGGCGATGCCAGACAGACAGCCTTTCCTTCAGCAACAGCGCCCCCGGAGCCAGCAGGCAGAAAATGATCAGCGTCGAACGACTCGGCACCTCCAGCTTGAGGAAAATGACCGACACTCCGAGCAGCAAGGTCAGCCACAGGCCCGCCCGCGTGATCTGCTCCATCGACTTCCAAATCGTTTTTTCCAGCGCGTAATTGTAATACCCCTGCAACTCCAGCAGGAACGGACCAAAGGGCACGATCACCACCAGCATCCAGAAGAAGTATTTGAAATCGGGGATCTCCCCCAGGGAATCGGCCACCACCAGCTTGTTGTGGCGCAGAGCATGCGCCAGCCAGAAAACGCCGCCCAGCAGCAAGGCGTCGATCAGTTGGTTCAGTTGAAGACGAATCTCCTGTTTGCGTGCATTCATATCCTGACTCGCCTCCGGGCGGGCGGACCGCTATTTTGTTCCCGCTTATGAGTGAAAAGAAAAGACGAATCCATCTGACCCGTCCGAACGTGGTCGGCGTGATCCACTCTTCCGCCGGATTCCAACAGGCCATTCGGGCCGATCTCGATGCCGTGGAAGTCCGGGTCGACGCCCTCCCCCGACCGCCCGGGCCCGCGGAGTTCCTCAGCCTGCCCCATCCTGTCATCCTCACCGTTCGCCGTTTCGACGAAGGCGGAGCCCGCCCGCTGACCGACACGGCCCGGCTCGCCCTCTACCTCGAACTCCTTCCCACCGTCTCCGCCGTGGACCTCGAAACCAAGTCCCTCCGCACCATCGGGGAAGCCGCCGCCGCCGCCCGCCGCGCCCGGAAATCCCTCATCCTCTCGCACCACGATTTCCAAGCCACTCCCACGCTCGCCCGACTCCGCACCATCGCGGCCCGCGCCCGCGACAATGGTGCCGACATCGTAAAAATCGCCACCAAAACCGAAACCGCCGGTGACATCGCCCGCTTGCTGACCCTGCTCGAGGAGTTCCCCTCACCACTCGCCGTCATGGGCATGGGAACCCTCGGCCGCGCCGCCCGGTTGCTTTTCGCCCGCGCCGGCTCCGTCCTCAACTACGGCTGGCTCGACAAACCCCAGGTCCCGGGCCAGTGGGGTGCCGTCGAATTCCGCGAACTCCTCGCGCGCGCCTGAATCCGTGGTCACCCTTGGCATGACCCTGGCGCTGCTCAGCGCCCTCATCTACGCCGCCGGCTCGCTCTTTCTCAAGAGCGCCATCGAACGCGGCGCGACGGCCAACCAAGTGAATGTCTTTGCCAACCTCCTGATGGCGCTCGTCGTCCAGCCCGTCTGGTTCTTCGACCGGCCGGACATCGCCAACGCCCCGTTATGGAAACCCCTGTTGTGCGGCGCACTTTTTTTCGTCGGCCAGATCTTCACCTTCGCCGCCCTCACCCGCGGCGACGTCTCCGTGGCCACCCCGCTTCTTGCCGTCAAAATCATCCTTGTCACGCTCATCAACGCCCTCATCTTCAGCACCCCCGTCAGTCTGCGCTGGTGGATTTCCGCCTGCATCGCCACCGGCGCCGTCGCCCTGATTGCCGGAGGATTGCCCCACACCCACCGTCGGGCCGTGGGGCTCACCGTCCTTTGCTCGCTCATTGCCGCGACCCTCTATTCCTTCACCGATACCCTCATCCAACACTGGGGAGGCACCTTCGACAGCCCGGCCTTTCTTCCCGCCATGTTCGGACTCACCGGATTCCTGACCATCGTCGTCTTCTCCCTTTTCGATCGCCGGGCCTTCCGCCCCTCCCGCGCCGCCCTGCCCGGCCTGGTCGCCGGCGGACTCCTCTTCGGCGTGCAGGTCGCCGGTTTCTTTTTTTCCATCGTTCTGACCCGCGACGCCACCATCGCCAATGTCCTCTACTCCACCCGCAGCATTTGGAGCGTCGTCGCCGCCTGGGCCGGCGGACACCTGATCGGCTTGCGCGACACCGAAGCCGGCCGGGGCGTCATGACGCTCCGGCTCTGCGGCGCGATCTTGCTCTTCGCCGCCATTCTCCTCATTCTCTTGTGACCGTGCTCGCTCCGCTCACCGAAAAACTCCGCGCCCGCAGTGACCTCGACTCCGCCGACGTCGCCCTCGCCGGCACCCGCCTGCTCGATGCCGCTGCGCCGCTCGACGAACGGGCCGACTTCCTCCGCGCCCTCCACCAAAAAGGCGAAAGCCCCGCCGAAATCGCCGAATTCCTCCGCCTCTTCCTTAAAGAATCCCTCCACCCCGACCTCGGCCCGGGCCTCCTCGACGTGTGTGGCACCGGCGGCGACAAAGCCGGACTCTTCAACGTCTCCACCGCCGTCATGTTCGCCGCCGCCGCCGGCGGAGCCCGCGTCGTCAAACAAGGCAACCGCGGCGTCACTTCCAAATCCGGCGGGGCCGATGTCCTCGAATCTCTCGGCGTCCGCCTCGACCTCCCGCCCGCCGAATCCCTCGCCGCCACCGGCTGCGCCTTCCTCTTCGCCCAGCGCTACCATCCGGCCTTCAAAGCGGTTGCCCCCGTCCGCGCGGTCCTCGGGGCCGAAGGCACTCCCACCATCTTCAACATCATCGGGCCTTTGCTCAACCCCGCCACCCCCGACTACCAGCTCGCCGGCGTCTTCAGCGAAACACTTCTCCCCACCTACGCCGAGGTCTTCCGCCTTCTCGGCCGCAAACGCGCCTGGGTCGCCCACGGCCACGGTGGACTCGACGAAGTCTCCACCCTCGGACCCACCGAAATCCTTGCGGTGGAAAACGGCGTCATTGGCCGGCTCACCGTCGATCCGGCCGCTCTCGGCCTCGCCCCCGCGCAGCTCGACGACCTGCGCGGCGGCACTCCCGCGGAAAATGCCGTCCTGCTCGAAGACCTCCTGGCCGGCAAACTCCCCGGGCCGAAAAGCGACATCGTCGCCCTCAACACCGCCTGCGCCCTGGTTGTTTCCGGCACCTTCGACGAACTCCCGGCCGCCTTGGAAAAAGCCCAATCCGTCCTCGCCAACGGCCAGGCCCATCAGGTCCTCACCCGCCTCCGCCAGCTCGGGTGAAGGAGGGCGAATCATGAACACGGCGGAACGGGCCCGCGCTCTGGCGCAGGCGGCGGAACATTTTCCCCTGCTGGGGAGTTTTGCCGCGCAGGACTTGCTGGAGACGGTGCGGCTGGAACTCGGCCATGCGGAAATCCTTGACGGGTTCCGTCCCTACGCGGGCCATTTCAGCCGCGCCGCGCCGCGCGATCCGATCCTGCACATCGTGAGCGGCAACACGCCGCATGCCGCTCTGCAAAGTCTCACCCGGGGTCTTCTCCTCGGAGCACGCAATCTGGTCAAAATTCCCTCCCAAGGTTTACCGGAAGTGGAGGAATTTCTGGCTTTGCTCCCGCCGGATTTGCGCGAGAACGCGACGGTCCGCCGCGAACTTCCCCCGGAATGGCAGCGCGAGGCCCGGGCCTGGGTCGTCTTCGGATCCGACGAAACCATCGCTCATTTCCGCCGTCAGGCGCGCGCGGAGGTGGTCTTCGAGCCGCACGCTCATCGCGTGAGCATCGGGATTGTCTTTGACGATCCGGCGTTTGCTTCCGTCCCGCTGGCGGCGCGGGATGCCTCGCTTTTCAATCAAAAAGGCTGCCTGTCACCGCACGATTTCTACGTGGCGGGTGACGCGCGCGGCTATGCCGCGCGCCTGGCGG
>CAMASH010000006.1 GCA_945860745.1 Chthoniobacter flavus
GAGGGGTTTTCAAATTCGCTGGCCGGGATCACGCCCTCGCTTTTGTACCCGATGTCCACGAGAAACTCGCGGTTACGGATTTCGAGGATGTGTCCTTTGACGATGCTGCCTTCGCGGTAATTTTTCACCGAGGCGGCGATCAATTCTTGTAGTTCTGCCATAATGGCCATGTTGTTTGGTTGTGGTTGATGTTCAGTTCAATCCGCGCCGTTAAAGAGAGAACGGAGTGGTCGGATCGGGATCCGGCTACCAGAGGCGGGTTAGAGACGGTAGGGAGTTTGCCCGGAATGGCAATAAAAATCTCGGCGGCTATTTTCCATCCTCCCACCGTTGCAGCGATTCCTCGTGCAGGTGGCGGGGGCGGAGGGCGCGGGTGACGATGCCGTATTTCGGGCTGAAGAGGTAGGCCAGAAGGAAGCCGCATCCCAGCACCATGATAATGGCCGGACCCGAGGGAATGTTGGCCCAGAAGGAAACCATCAGTCCGATCACTGCTCCGCTGACTCCGATGGTCGCGCCGCCCCAGGACATGGCCTGATAGGAATCTGAAAGCAGATACATGGTGGCGGCGGGGAGGATCAGGAGACCCAAAGAAAGGAGCACCCCGACGGCCTGGAGGGACGAGAGCATGGCCAGAACGATGAGCAGGATGAGCGTGGTGAGAATGGCGTTGACCCGGATGCCCTGCGTCCGCGCCACGGAGGCTTCGAAGAGCGTGAGCAGGAGCGGGCGTTGGAGGGCCAGCAGCGTCACGAGAGTCACGGCGCTGATGGCCAGGCTGGTCCAGATGTCGGAATCGGCCACACCGAGGATGTTGCCGAAAAGGAAGCTGTCGAGGTCCACCTTCACGCGGGCGTATTTGATCAGCACGATGCCGAGGGCGAAGGCGATGACGTAGAGTGAGGCGATGGCGGTTTCGTCCTTGATGCGCGAACTGCGGGCGATCATCTGGCCGCCCAGCGCGACGATGGCCGCGGCCGCCAAGCCGCCCAGCAACAGGCCGACAGGATTGAGTCCCACCGCAATCGCCGCCAGAGCCAGGCCGGGCAGGAGCGAATGCGAAAGCGCATCGGCGGTGAGGGCCATCCGGCGGATGACCACGAACGCGCCGAGAAATCCGTTGGTCAGTCCAATGAGCACACAGGCCAGAAAGGCGCGCTGCATGAATTCATACTGAAAGGGTTCGAGCAGCCAGTTCATGGGTGGGAGCCGGCGAAGATGCGCATGGCGAAGGCGCGCTCGGTGTTTTCCGGGGTGAAGGCGGCGGAGGTTTCGCCGCAGGCAACCAGTTCGCCGTTGATGAGAATCACGTGATCAAAAATCGCGGGCACGTCATTAAGTTCGTGGTGGGAGGAAATGATGAGTTTTCCGGCGACGCGCAATGTGTGCAGGGCGGCGGTGAAGGCCTGGCGGGCATTGCGGTCGAGGCCGGTGTAGGGTTCATCCAGCAGGTAAATGTCCGATTGCTGCGCCCACGCCCGGGCCAGAAAAGCGCGTTGCTGCTGGCCGCCGGAGAGGGCGCTGATCTGCCGCGCGGCGTAGTCCTCCAGGTCCATCACATGGAGCGCCTCGTCCACAATGCGGCGGTCTTCCACGCCGAATTTCTTCCAGAGTCCAAGCGCGGGAAAACGGCCCATCTCAATGAGACCCCGCACGGTGATGGGAAAATCCCAGTCCACCGCCTCGCGTTGCGGAACATAGGCAATCGTTTTTCCGGGAGCATCATTCTCCCCGATTTCGTGTCCGCGGAATTCAATGCTGCCGGTTTCGATGGGCAGGAGGCCGGCGATGGCCTTGAGCAAAGTGGACTTGCCCGCGCCGTTGGGTCCCAGCAGGCCGACGCAGGACCCGCAGCCGAGATCGAGGTTGATATGGTGGATGGCCGGGATGCGGTTGAAGGAGACCGTGAGGTCCTTGAGAATGAGGTGATGGCTCACGGCGCGGGGGCTCCAGGCAGGGTGATGACATCCTCGACATTCGGACTGCCCCAGAGGGTGGTGTCGGACAAAGGATTTCCATCAACGGCGACCTGCACGCGCAGGGCATTGTCTTTGGGTGATGCGTCGGGCCAGGAGGCTTTCACCACGAGGTCATTTCCGTCGATCGCACGTTGCAGCGGGGCTTTGGCCGTGGTGACAGAAGTTTGGGGATCGCACGTTACGAGTTTCGAACCTTCGGCCTCGACTGTGATTCGGGAAGGAGGGATGGGCGAGGTGAAGGTCAGTTGCACTTCCGCGACGGAACCCGGTTTTTTCTCCAGCGCAGGAGGCGCAATGGCGGCGGGCGTTTCCCGACCAGTCAGATGCCACGCCGGAATCGCCAGCAGTCCAAGTCCAGCGAGCACGAGCAAAAGACGAAGCAAGGGCGATCCGGTCATGGGATCGGGCTAATCAAGACCGCGGAAGGGAATGTATAATGCAAGTCTCATGCAGAAGGAAGGATCGCAGTGTTCGATGAAGACGCAAGTATATTGCGACTAACAAAGAGTCTTCTTCCGGCTTCGGGCGGGGGACAAAAGAAAAAGCTCGGATTCTCGCGAGCCGCGATTCACATCTTGATGATCGCCATGCGCTTTCTCCTCCTTATTCCCGCCGCCGCCCTTTTGACCGCCTGCCAAACCGCTCCCCGGACGCCGAAATGGGATGTGCCCCTGACCCTGCAGACCGCCGGACCCGCCTATGCCGAATATGTGATTGAGCGGGCCGACGGGAATAAAGACGGGACCGTGTCCGTGGTCGAATGGGTCAACGCCGGTGGCACCAAACGCAGCTTTGCCGTGGTTGACGAAAACAAGGACGGCACGCTCACGCGCACGGAATTGGTCCGGATCGGATCGAACGCCCGCTTTTTTGACCTGACCCGCCAGTATGCGGATTTCAACAAGGACAACAAATTGACTCCGCGCGAGTTCCGTTCCCCCGGCGGGTTCCAGGTCATGCGGATCGAGTTTTAGCGCTGCGGCCGGCGGGCCTTTCCGGCCGCCCGGGGCGGGGTGGCCTCGACGGCGGAATGTGATCCATAGAGCCGGGCAAAATTCGGGGGTTGCCGCTTTTTCTTCCTCCCATCGAATCGAATCCTCAAAAGTTTTAGCGCTTGGGTTCTCGACCATTCCCGCTACTTTCTTGGATTGGAATCCCGATGGTCATGAAGAAAATGAGATTTCCCTTCTCAACCCTCGCCGGCGGGCTGTCTGCCGCGTTGGGTTTCCTTTGCGCCGTAGCCGGATGTGGTCCCCAGGCTCCGGCCCGGGTCGAGGTGGTCCGGCCGGTCAAAACCCTGGTCGTCACGCCCGGTGGCGACACCAGCACACGGCGATTCCCCGGCCGGGTGGAGGCGGCCAAGCAGGTCGAGCTGGCCTTTCAAGTTTCCGGTCTCCTGACCAGTCTGTTGGTTCGCGAGGGGCAAAGCGTGACCCGCGACGAAGTGATCGCCCAACTCCGGCCGGAGGAATTTCAAGCCCGGCTCGACGCCCTGCTCGGTCAGCTCGATCGCGCCCGCGCTGATCTTCAGGCCGCCCTGGCCGGGGCCCGGCCCGAGGAGCGGCTGCGCCTGGAATCGCAGGTCCGGTCCGCCGAGGCTTCGCTGGTCAATGCCCGCGCGGAGTTCGACCGCGCCGCCCAATTGCTCCGCTCCCGCACCATCTCGCGGGTGGAATTTGAACGGGCGGAAACAACCTCCCGCGTGGCCCGCGAAAATTTCGAGGCGGCGCGTCAGACGCTCGAACAAAGCTCCATCGGCCGCGAGGAGGATATCCAGGCCCGGCAGGCCGACGTGCGCGGCCTGGAAGCCCGCGTGGTCGAGGCCAATCTCCAGCTCACCGATTCGACCCTGCGCGCCCCCTATGATGGCGTGATCGCCCAGCGGTTCGTCGAACAGGGGCAGAATGTGCGGGCCAAGCAGCCGATTGTAAAATTCCAGGATGCCCAGGAAATCGAGATCGCCGTGGATGTGCCCGAGACCGTCATGGCCGCCGACCTGGGCGCGGCGGACATCGTGCAGTTGGTGGCGGAATTCAGTGCCGCGCCCGGACTGCAGTTTCCCGTTCGCATCAAGGAGATCGCCCAGCGGGCGGACCCCGTCACCCAAACCTTCACCATTCGCGTCGCCATGAAAGTTCCCGACGGCCTCAACCTGCTGCCGGGCATGACGGCCGCGGTCGCCCTCACCTACCAGCGGGCCAGCGTTCTGGGGGGTCGGGTTTTTGTGCCGGTCTCCGCGCTGCTCCAGGACAGTCCGGGCCAGCAGGTGGCCTGGGTGCTCGGACCGGATCAAACCGTCACCCGCCGCCCGGTCAAAACCGGCGAAGCCAACGGCGGACAGATTGAAATCGTCGAGGGGCTGGACCCGGGCGACCGCATTGCCGTGGCCGGCGTGACCTTTTTGCGGGATGGGATGAAGGTCCGTGATCTCGGTGATGCCCTCGGGGGCCGCCAGCCATGAACCCCGGCGAGTTTTCGGTTAAAAACAACCGCGTGGTCCTGGTGGCTATGGCCCTGGCCATTATCGGCGGCATCGTGGCGTATGTGAATATCGGACGGCTGGAAGATCCGGAGTTCACCATCAAACAGGCGTTGGTCATTACGCCGTATCCGGGGGCCAGTGCCGAGGAAGTCGCGCAGGAAGTCACCAATCCCCTTGAGATCGCCTGTCAGCGATTGGGGCAGCTCGACTACGTCGAATCGGAATCGACCCGTGGCCGGTCGGTTGTGACCGTCACCATCAAGGACCACTACGATCGGGAGCGCATGCCGCAGGTCTGGGACGAATTGCGGCGCAAGATCGCCGACGTGCAGGCGCAGTTGCCGCCTGCGGTGCGGGGTCAGTCCATGGTGGTGGACGATTTCGGGGATGTTTATGGCATTTTCTTCGCCGTCACGGGCGACGGATTCACCTTTCCCGAACTGCGCCGCTATGGGGAGTTCCTCCGCCGCGAGTTGCTCCAGGTGCCCGGAGTGAAAAGCGTCGCGCTCTTTGGCGAACAACGCGAAGTCGTCTTTCTCGAAATCTCGCGTCAGCGGCTGGCGCAGTTGGGTCTCAATGAGGAGGTGATCTACAGCAAACTCCAGGAACGGAATATCGCCGCCGACGGCGGCCGCATCCGCGTGGGCGACCAGCACATTCCGATCGACCCGACGGGGGCATTCGCCTCGGCCGATGACATGCTCGATCTGGTCATCGGTTCGGATTCGACCGGGCGTCAGCTTCGCCTGCGGGACATCGCCACGCTGGAGCGCGGCGATCAGGATCCGCCCCGTCGCTTGCTGCGCTACGATGGCAACCCGGCCATCGGTCTGGGCATCTCCTCGGTCCCGGGTGGCAACGTTGTCACGATGGGGAAAGCCCTTCGGGAGAAGCTCGAAAAGTTGAAAGCCGATCAGCCGGTCGGCATCGAGATCGGCGAGATCAATTTCCAGCCCGAGGCGGTTTCCCAGGCCGTCAGCGAGTTCATGTTCAACCTCGGCAAGGCCGTCACCATCGTCTTCGTGGTCTTGATTTTCGCCATGGGCCGCAAGACCGGCTTCATCATCGGCCTGGTCCTCTTTCTCACCATCATGGCGACGTTTCTTGTCATGTATTTGAAGGGCGATCTGTTGATGGAGCGCATCTCCCTCGGCGCCCTCATCATCGCGCTGTGCATGCTCACGGACAACGCCATCATTGTCATCGAGGGCATAAAAGTCGGCATCGAATCGGGCCGCAACAAACTCGAAGTGGTTCGCGAGGTGGTCTCCGAAAACATGGGGCCGCTCTTCGGCGCGACCGCCATCGGCGTGATCGCCTTCGCCGCCATCGGCCTGTCGGAGGACGCCACCGGCGAATACACCAACTCGCTCTTCTGGGTCATCATGATCGCGCTGAGCCTGAGCTGGATCTCGTCGGTCACCGCCACTCCGCTTTTGAGCTACCTCATGTTCAAGCCCCTGGCGGGCGCGGGGAAAAGCGGGAACAGCGACCCCTACAAGGCGCTTCCGTTCCAGATCTACCGGAAACTGCTTGTGCGGGCCCTGCGCTTCCGCTGGGTGGTCGTGATTCTTTGCCTCCTCGCCTTCGTCGCTTCGATCTTTGGATTCCGCAAGGTGGATCAGAGCTTTTTCCCGCCGGCCACACGGCCGCAATTCATGGTGGATGTCTTTCTTCCCTCGGGCACTCATATCCGCGAAACCGAGGCGGTGGCCGGAGAAATCCAGCGCTTCATGCAAAGCCAGCCCGGCGTGACCAATATCACCTCCTTCATCGGCGGCGGCGGCCTGCGTTTCCTGCTCGTTTATTCTCCCGAGAACGAGAACCGCGCTTATGTCCAGTTCCTGGTCGATGTGGATGACCCCGGCAAAATTCAAGGGCTGGTCACCACCATTCAGAAACAGCTCGACGAAAGTTATCCCAACGCCAACGCCATCGCCAAAAAATTCCTTCTCGGACCCGGCGCCGGCGGACGCATTCAGATGCGTTTGAGCGGACCCGATTCCGCGGTGCTGCGTCAGCTTGGGGATGAGGCCATGAAGGTCCTGGAGGACGATGGCGGAGCCGTTTGCGTGCGCAGCGATTGGGGCGACCGCGTGCAGGTCATCCGTCCCGAACTGCTGGAACACCAGGCCCGCCGCAATGGCATCACCCGGGTCGAGGTGGCCCGTGCTTTGGAGGGGAGTTTTGAAGGACGCGCCGTGGGATTCTACCGCGAACCCGGCGACGCGGGGGCCGGGGTTTTCCCGCAGGAAACGCGGCTGCTGCCGATCATTGCCCGACCGCCGTTGAACGAGCGCGACGACGTGGGCGCGATCAACAGCCTGCAAATCTGGAGTCCGGTGGCCGGACGGATGATTCCCTTGAACCAAGTCACCGGCCGTTCCGAGGTCGTCTGGGAGGACCCGATCGTCGCGCGCCGCGATCGGTTTCCGACCCTGACCGTTCATGCCGATCCCCGCACCGGATTGCCCAGCCAGCTGCGCGACCGGGTGGCGGAGAAAATCGAGCAAATCGAACTTCCGTCCGGCTACGCGCTGGCCTGGGGCGGCGAGTATGAGGATTCCACCAAAGCCCGCGCCGCCCTGGCCGAGCCTCTGCCCTACGTGCTCGCGCTCATGGTCTTTATCGTGGTGTGCCTGTTCAATTCGATCCGCACCACCGTCCTGATCTGGCTCATCATTCCGCTTTTCATCATTGCCGTGACGGTCGGACTCCTCCTCACCCGCATGCCGTTCGGGTTCATGGCCACGCTCGGCGTGCTGGCGCTGGGCGGGGAATTGATCAAAAATCAGATCGTGGTCCTGAGTAAGATTCTCACCCTGAAAAGCAAGGGCGTCCCGCCGTATCAGGCGCTGCTTGATGGCGGAACGGCCAAAATGCGCCCTGTCTGCATGGTCGTGCTGACGACTGTGCTCGGAATGATCCCGATGCTGACGGATCCGTTCTTCGGATCGATGGCCGTCTGCATCATGTTTGGATTGTCCTTCGCCGCCATCCTTTCGCTCATCGTGACGCCGGTGCTCTACGCCATCTTCTTCGGGATCAAGGAACCCTCCGCACACTCTTCGTAGGGGGGCCATGACAGAAAAGCGGGTTTTCCAGCCGCGTCGTCCCGGAAGGCGTCGAAGCGGCCGGAGAGTTGACCGCACCGTAAGGCGATCATGGCACCACGCAGGCTCCAGAACATGCCGGAATGCTGGAGGCCCTGGCCGATGACGGTGCGGCTGTCCGGAGCAACCGGTGCGTTGCGCGGTAATGGGCAATTTGCGCAGGGTCGCTCAAGCGGCGGAAAACGGTTCGCCCTCCCCTGGAGGGGGACGCTCATGAGGAATTGTTGCCAGGGGGCAATTTTAATTGTCGCCGTGAACCATGGGGAATTGTCGCTCGACAGGCGGCGGCGGTCGTGGAGTTGGGCAGAGGGAGATGAAGCGGATTTTATGTAGTATGTCTTACTACACTTTTAGGGATAAAAAAAGAGAAAACCTCCAACCCCTTTTTTGGTCATGCCCCCGGGGTGTGTTGCAGTATTGACACAACCCGCTCCCCCGGCCTATCACTCACGGCCTCACCTAAAACCTCTCAAGCAATCACCCTATCTCATGAACAAAGTTGAACTCATCATTGCCGTCCAAAAAACCCTCGGAACCAGCAAAGCCGACGCCGAGCGCGCGGTGAACGCCGTGGTTAACGGCATCAAGGCCGGGGTCAAGAAAACCAAAAACGTCCAGCTCATCGGCTTCGGGACTTTCAAAGTCGCCAGCCGCAAGGCCCGCATCGGCGTGAATCCCAAGACCGGGGAAAAAATCAAAATCAAAGCGTCCAAGACGGTGAAGTTCGCCGCCGGAAAATCTTTCAAAGAAATCGTGTAGGGATTTCCCTCCCCCACACCGAGAAAACCCGTTTTGCTGCAAGGCAAAACGGGTTTTCTCATTTCCAGACCTTTTTTGCTTGGGCTGATGGCTTGTTGGGAGCAACGTTTCCATTCCCATGAAATCTCCCATCAAAGTTGCTGTGACCGGTTCCGCCGGCCAGATTGGATACGCCCTTTTGCCCCGCATCGCCTCCGGCGCGATGTTTGGTCCGGATCAGCCGGTGATTCTGCAACTGATCGAGGCTCCGGTGGAGAAGGCGATGAAGGCTCTGGAGGGCGTGGCCATGGAACTCGACGACTGCGCGTTTCCGTTGCTGCATGGCATCGTGCTGACCGATGACCCCGCCGTGGGTTTTCGTGAGGCGAACTGGTGTTTGCTCATCGGGGCCAAGCCGCGCGGGCCGGGCATGGAACGGGCCGATTTGCTCAGGGACAACGGGAAGATCTTTACCGCGCAGGGCAGGGTGATTGATGAAGTGGCCGCCGACAATGCGCGCGTTGCCGTGGTGGGAAACCCGGCCAACACCAACTGCATGATCGCCGCGAGCAAGGCGAAACGTCTTCCCTCTGATCGTTTCACGGCCATGGTGCGCCTGGATCAAAACCGCGCCCAGACCCAGCTGGCGAAAAAGGCGGGCAGGCCGACGACGGAAGTGAAGGATATTTTCATTTACGGCAACCACAGCCCGAGCATGTTTCCGGCCTTCGCTCAAGCGACCATCGGCGGAAAGCCCGCCCGGCAGGTGATCAACGATGAGGAATGGCTGCGCGGCCCCTTCTGCGACATTGTGGGCAAACGCGGTGCGGCCATCATCGCGGCGCGGGGTGCGTCCTCGGCGGCGAGCGCGGCCAGTGCGCTGACCGATCATGTTCACGATCTCGTCACGGTGGGCGCGGTTCATTCCGTGGCCGCGAAATCGGGCGGTGCCTATGGTTTCGATCCGGAAGTGTGGGCGGGCCTGCCCGTGCGCACGACGGCTCCCGGCAGCTATGAAATCCTCACCGGTCATACCATGGATGATTTTGCCCAATCCAAGATTGCCGCCACCAACAAGGAGTTGGTGGACGAGCGGGCCATGGTGGCGGAGTTGCTGGGGCTGTAGCCGCCTCACTCCGTTGAGGCGCCGCACGGCCACGGAGTGCCGTGGCTACAGGTTCTCCCGCACCAGCTCCGCGATGAGGGCGATGTCCTCATCTGCGGGTAAACGCGGCGCGGGGATATCCCCGCCCCCCAGTTTCTGCCGGCGGATTTCCCCGCCCTGCCAGAGCCAGGCGTCCTCGCTATACGGACCGACCAGCCGGGGATCGCTCCACGTGTGGATGGCGAGCAACCGGGGATTGACGGCGGCGGCGATGTGCAGGGGACCGCTGTCGACGCTCACCACGAACGCGGCGGCACGGATGAGCCCGATGAGTTCGTCGAGGGATGTGCGATTGAGCAGATTGACGGTGTTTTCCGGAAGCTCCTTGTGCATTTCGCCGACGCCCGCCAGCACGACCGGGAAGGGGTGCAGCGCGCGGCAAAGTTCCACGACATGGCCCCGGGAAAGCGATTTTCCGCTGCCGCGGGCAAAGGGATGCAGAAGAATGAAGGGTCTTTGGGTCAGGGCTTGATCCGGCGGGGTTCCCGCTGGCAGGAAAAACTCCGGCGGCCCGACTGCGGGCAGGCCCAGCGTTTCGAGGGTGCGCAGATAGCGACGCACGGAATGTTCGCCGGGCGGCACGGGCGACACGTGCTGATAAAACCAGCGCGCGCCTTCGCGGGCGTCGGCCAGGCCAACGGTGCGGGCCGCACCGCTGAATCTGGCCATGAGCGCGCTGCGCAGCAGTCCCTGGAGATCGAGGGCCACATCGGGGCGGATTTCCCCCAGTCCCAGGGTCCAGGGGATGGAGCGCAGAGCGCCGGCCGGGCCGCGGAATTTTTGTCGCGGAAAAACGACCGTCTCAGCAATGGCGGGGTTGCCCGCCAGCAGGGGTTTCCAGCGTTCGTCGACCAGCCAGGTGATTTTTGTTTCCGGCCGGAATCTTTTGATCGCGGCGGCGCAGGGCAGGGCGTGAATGACGTCGCCGAATGAACCCGGCTTGATGATGAGCAGCGTGTTCAGTGGCGCGGAGAATTATCGCCCGACAGCGAGGCGCTCGGCCAGTTTGCGCGGCAGTCCGGCCTCGATGATGGCCGCTTGCGCGGCAGGCAGATCGTAGGCGATGCGGCGGAGTTGCAACTCGCCATCGTTCGTATCGTAAATACAGTAGGCGGAGCGCCAGTCGCCGTCGCGGGGCTGTCCGACGCTGCCGACATTGATGAGATAGCGTTTTCCCTTTTGCAGCACGAGGACGTCGAGCGGAATGGTGCGCACGCTGCCGTCGCGGACGTAGGCCTTGGGCGAGTGGGTGTGGCCGATGAAACAGACCGAGGTGTGCTGGTAGCTGAAGCTGGCCGCGGCATCGAGCTGGTTGAAAACGTAGCCCCACTTGTGCGGCGTATCGAGGGTGGCGTGAACGATGGTGAAATCACGGACCTGGCGTTGCAGGCGCAGCGAACGCAGCCACTCCTTGTCCTCGTTGGTCAATTGCTCGCGCGTCCAGGTCATGGCCTCCTCGGCCAGGGGATTGAATCCCTCCTGATCCCCCAGCATGGAGGCTTGTTCGTCGTGGTTCCCCTTGACCACCGGACATTCCAGGTTGCGGACGAGATCGATGCATTGTTTGGGAAAGGCGTTGTAGCCGACCACATCGCCCAGGCAGACATAGTGGGTGCAGGCCTGTTCCCTGGCATCGGCCAGGACGGCGTCGAGGGCATGGAGATTGGCGTGAATATCGCCGAAGATTGCAAAGCGCATGAGGGAGAGAGAGGACCCTTTAGGGTTGCGGGGAATTTATTCGCTGTTGCGGGGGAACATCCAGTTTCTTTTCCAGTTCCTTCAGCGTCGAGATGAGGCTGGGCTTCCGTTCCTCGGGTCCTTTGTCATAGAGCTTCGTCAGCAAATCGTAGGCCTCCTGTTCGCGCCCGGGGCATTTGGCCAGCTCGTAGCCGGCGAAGCGCGCGATGTAGGCCGGCGAATCGGCGGACTGCGAGGCCTGCAGAAATGCCCCGGCCGCGCCGCCATGATCCTCCAGTTTGTCCCGCAGTAAAATCCCGAGGCGTTCCTTGAGGAAGTAGCTGTCGGGATTGTTCTTGATGCCGCGTTCCAGGTAATCGCGGCCGAGCTTGAAGTATTGGCGCTGATTGCGAATGCGCAGGGCTTCGCTGGGTTGGGTTTTGTCGTCCAGCGCGGCGACGCTGGCGTTCCAGGCCATGTGCCAGCCGGCCATGTCCCAGTACAGCAGCGAGCGCGGTTGCAGGGTTGTGACCGTATCGAAGAGGCCGGCCATGCGTCCCCACTCGGTGCGCTCCCACGCGTTGTGGGCCTCGATCCAGAGATAGGCGGCCAGCGGGGAGCGAAATCCGCTCAAGGCGGCCAGAAACCCCATTTGGCCCAGACGTTCGCGCAGATCCAGATCGAGGGTGGTCTGGCGCAGGCCGGCGGCTTTTTGGGTGGCATCCAGATTCCGCTGAAAAGGAATCATGGCCGCGCCGAAGACCGCCAGCAGCAGGATGGCGAGGGCCTTGCGGGTCATAGTTCGCGTCCGGAAAAAACAAAGGCCGCGAGGGCAAAATACACCGCGACGTAAGTCCAGCCCAGGGCGAACGTTTCGAGAAAGACATTCCAGGGAATGGCTGCGCCCGCGATCATGTCATCGGCCAGATTGAAGGCCTGCAGGTCGGGAAAAAGCAGGGAGATGAGGGCGACGAGGATGCGGGTCCACCACTGCGTGTCCACGCCGCTGAGCCAGGCCTCCCGGGCGGTGGCTTGGAGGTGGCCGATGAAATAAATCGCCGCCGCGATCATCACGGTGAAGAGCGCCGAGGTGGCGAAGGTCGAGATGAGCAGCGTCAGTGCGGCCAGCAGCGCTGATTTGATGAAGATGATCAGGATGCCCGGCACGAGGTTGGCGTTGAAGGTCGAGTCGGTCACGGTTTTCAGGGCCTGCTGGAGTTCCTCCGCGGGGGCCGCGGAAAATTCCGTGCGGATCTGCGCCAGGGCGGCCTGTTCCCGCAACCAGAGCACCGTCGAAAAAACCAGGCTCATCAACACGGTGAAAAGGAAGAGCAACACGATGAGGCCGGCCAGCTTGCCCAGCAGATAGGCAAAACGCGGCACCGGCTTGGAGAGCAGGGTGTAGATGGTGCGGTCCTCCACGTCCCTGGGCAGGAAATTTGCCGTGGCCAGGATAGCGAGCAGCGAGGTGAAGATGGACATGGCCCCGAGGCAGACATCCTTGATCATTTGAAACTGCGCTTCGACCCGGAGCTGGGCCATGAACACCGAACTGCCAATGGCGCACAGGGCGAAGACCAGCAAAATGTAAAACACCTTCTGCCGCACGAGGTCGGTGAAGGTGTTGCGGGCGATGGCACTGATCCGGGTGAACATGGGGTAAGGCGCGAGAATATTACATCTTGGCCGGCTTGGAAACGGTGAATCGCGTTCCGGTGTCCTTGAAAGCCGCGGCCAGAGGGATGCGGCCTTCTTCCCTCCCGTCCAGAATGACGGTGCGGATGCCGGCGGACACGGCGAGTTGCACGGCCTCCAGCTTGGTTTTCATGCCGCCGACGGACATTTCCCCTTTCTCCGGGCGGACATGACGGAAGGCTTCCGTAATTTTTTTCACCACCGCAATGCGCCGGCCGTCCTGGTCGGTCAGCCCGTCGGAAGTGGTCAGGAGCAGCAGCGTTTTCGCACGGACCAGCAGGGCGACCTCGGCGGAGAGCCGGTCGTTGTCGCCCAAACGGACTTCCTCGGTCGCCACGGAATCGTTTTCGTTAATGATCGGCACAACGTCCCGGGTGGCCAGCAGGCGGTTGAGGGTGTTGCGGGCATTTTGGCGGCGGGTGCGGCTGTCGATGTCCTCGTGGGTGAGCAAAAGCTGGGCCACCTTGAGCCCATGAGGGCGGAACGAAGTGGCGTAGAGCCGCATGAGTTCCGGTTGTCCGGCGGCGGCACAGGCCTGTTTGCCGGGAAGATCGTCGGGCCGGCGGTCGAGTCCGAGGGCATGCACGCCGGCCGCGATGGCGGCGCTGCTGACAATCACGCAGGAATGGCCCGCCTTCACCAAAGCGGAAACCTCCGTGGCGAGGCGGCGGATCTGCGCGCCGTCGAGGGCGCGGCCCGCCGAACGGGAAAGGATGCCCGTGCCGAATTTCAAAACAATACGCATACGGATTCGGAGTCGCGCTCCGGGTTGCCGCTTAACCCGGCAGGTTCTTGAGCAGTTCCGCGTTGGTCGGATACTTGCGAACGAAGAAGAGCAGACGCTCGATGGCTTCGATGGGCTTGTGGCCGGCCAGTCCGCGGCGAATAACGCTGATCTTGTGCAGGTCCTCCTCGGAGAGCAGGAGTTCCTCGCGGCGGGTGCCGGAGAGAAAAATGTCCACCGCCGGATAAATCCGCTGATCGCTGATGTTGCGGGCTAGCACGAGCTCCATGTTGCCGGTGCCTTTGAACTCTTGGAAAATCAGGTCGTCCATGCGGCTGTTTGTCTCGATCAGCGCCGTGGCCATGATGGTGAGCGAGCCGGCTTCCTCGGTGTTGCGGGCCGCGGCGAAAATCTTGCGCGGGATTTCCAGCGCGCGGGAATCCACACCGCCGGACATGGTGCGTCCGCCGGCGCCTTGGGCGTTATTGAAGGCGCGGCCGATGCGGGTGAGCGAATCCATGAGCACGAAAACGTCCTTGCCCATTTCGACCAGCCGCTTGGCCCGCTCGGAGGCGAGTTGGGCGATGCGGGTGTGGGTCTTGATGTCGGAATCGTTCGAGCTGGCCATGAGTTCCGCGGAGGGAACGGTGCGGCGGATTTCGGTGACTTCCTCGGGGCGTTCGTCGACCAGCAGGATGATGAGCTTCATCTCCGGATGATTCTTCACCACGGCGTCAGCGATGTGCTGCAGCAGGGTGGTTTTGCCGGTGCGGGGCGGGGCGACGATGAGGCCGCGCTGGCCTTTGCCAATGGGCGTCATGAGATCCATCACGCGGGTGGTGTAGCGCTCGGGCACGGTTTCCAGCGTGATGCGCTTGTTCGGGCTGATGGTGGTCAGTTCCTCGAAGATGGGCAGGTTCTGGAAATTTTCCGGATTCTCGCCTTCGAGTTCCAAGAGTTTGTAAAGCTGGGGTCCGCGGCTGCCGCGGCGGGTTTCGCCTTTGATCCACATGCCGTCGCGCAGGGCATGTTTGCGCACGACCTCGGGGGTGACGAAGACGTCGTTGTTCGACTGGGAAAAATTGCGGCGGGGTTCGCGCAGGAATCCGAAGCCCTTGCCGGAAACCTCCACGATGCCCTCGGCATAGGCCGGCGGTTCGACCGGACGCAGGGGTTCCCGGGCCGGCGGCTCGGCTGGCCGGGCGGGAGCGTTGGCGATGGGCTCCGGCGGAGTGGCCGGGGTGACTTCCGCAATGTCCTCCACTTGTTTGGCGGCTTCCTTGGGGATTTCGATTTCCGGGGAGGGGGTCTGCGCGCTCGGGGCGGACTCTGCCCCGTTGTCCGCGGGCTTGCGGGTGCGGCGTTTCGGAGCATCCGTGCTGGCTGACCGGCGGGTTCTTTTCGCCGGGGCGGCTTCGGTGGATTCCGCAGTGGCGGACAGATTCGTGTTTTCTTCAGTCATGGCTAAGTAAGGTTTTCCGCGCGAGGGCGGAGGAATTCTGGAGGTCAAAAGGAGATTTCAAAATGAGGTTCGCGTGTCCGACCGCGTTTGGCGCTGTCGTTCCGTAGGACGGTTTGCCTCCGCCGGGGTTGGCCGCGGCGGAGAATTGCCCCGGGAGCCTGGCTTCGAGGGCTCGTCGGGTCTGCTGGACTTTCGACCCATTGCAATGGCCGGCCATGAGGGTATATAGTTATGGGAATCCTGAAGCCTGCCTCGGAGCGCCTTGTTTGGGCTGCACCCAACCGGCTTCGGGTTGGTTAAAAGAAATCCTGACGTTACGTGATGGTTTCGATTTGAAGAGCTCCTCTCGAGGGAGGCGCATCAGGTCGAATGATGCGCTTAAAGAAGAGCAAGGAGCGGGCGTTGTCAACGCCTTTTATTTTTCCAGGCAGAAAATCAATCCATCCGCTGCCGCTGGCATCCGAGCCAGGCGATGAACAAGCCGATGATGACATGGGAGCAAAGCACCCACAGGCACAGCGAGGCGGGGGAGAGCGCAGTTTGAATGACGGTTTGCACGATATCGTAATAGCGCTCGCCCCGGAGGGTTTGCAGCACGCCCGACCAACTCCAGTACGCGGCGATGAACGGCCGGGTGAGCGACCCGACCCAGTCCGGCAGCGCGAGCACGGCCCCGGAAAGCGGGAGCTGAAAGCCCACCAAATAGATCGAAACCAGCGAGGCCTGTTCGGCCGAACCCATCAGGCTGGAGATGGCGAGGCAGATGGACGTCATGGCGGCATTAACCAGAATGAGGAAGAGAAGCTGCACGGGAAACTCCCCCGGAAATCCACAGACGAAATGCACGAAGAGCCCCATCCATAGCGACTGGGCCACGACCAGCGCGGCGAGGAAGACCGCCTTGCTGCCGATGTAACTGAGCGGGTTCAGACCGGAGAGTTTTTCTTTCTCGAAAATCAGCCGCTCGGCCGCGATCTCTCGCCCGGAGTTATTCGCGCCCATGAGCGTGAGCAGAATCACCTGAAACATCACGAGGCCCGAGACCAGGCTGCCGATCTTGCTGCCCTGCACAAGGAACTTCATGTTCTCCTGAAGCTGATCCATGACATTCTGGTCGAGTCCCATGGAAAGATTCTGCACGGCGGGCAGGCCGTTCCAGGCGAAGATGGCGACCAGGACGGGGAAGCCGAAGATGAGGCCGAGTTGGAGAAAAATCTGCGCCTTGTTCCGCGAAAAAATCCGGAAGCGCCGCGAGGTCAGGGTGAGGAATTGGTCGAGGATTCCCGGCTGGGGCAGGGTCTCGGATTTCGGGGCGCTTGGCACCGCCGCGGCGATGACCACTTCGGGTTCGTCGGGCGCGCTGTCGAAATTTACACTCTCGAGGTCCGGCGAGGCGTGGCCCGCGTTGGCTTCAAGGAAAGCCTGCCGGTGTTTCTTCCACGATTGCGACCACTCGCGGCCTTCGCGTTGAGAGAGCTGCCCGTAAAGATCCTGCGGGTCGTTGCAGCGGAAATAGTGAGTGAGAAATTCCGGTGGTCCGTGATAAGCCGCCACGCCCTGGTAAAGGACCAGCACGGAATCGTAGTAGGGCAAATGGCGGAGGCTGTGGGTGACGGAGAGCACCACCCGGCCGTCGGACCGGGAGAGTCCGTGCAAGAGGGTGACGATTTCGTCCTCGGACTGCGGGTCGAGTCCGCTGGTCACCTCGTCCGCCAGCAGAATCACGGGCTTGCTGACCAGTTCCATCGCCAGGGCCAGGCGGCGGCGCTGGCCGCCGGAAAGCACATGGACGAGCCGGTCGGAAAACTCCGCCATGTTGACCTCATCGAGGATCCGCGCCACCGCCTCGTCCAGGGGATCGCGGTGCATCCCGCGGACGCGCAGTTTCATGGCATAGGCCACGCATTCGCGCACGGTCAGTTCGTCATGCGCGATGCTGAACTGCGGGACGTAGCCGATCTCGGAAGGCGAAAAATCCTCCTCCATGAGATTGCGTCCGTCCCAGTGAATTTGTCCCTCTTCATCGCCATGCGCGATACCGGTAATGACCTTCAGCAGCGTGCTCTTGCCACAGCCGGACGGGCCGATGATCGCGCCGAAGTGTCCGCGCGGAAACCGGGCCGAGACATCCGACAACAAAGGCCGCACATCCTCGCCATGGCCAATAAAAAGGGTGACGTCCCGTAATTCGAGCACGGGGGGAGAGTTGCGGAACCGCGTCAGGAAGACAAGAGCAAGGTGAAGAGGCGGCTAACGCTCTTGACCCGGGATTTCTTCCGTGTCGGCCAGTTCCTCCAGATCTTCGACCGTGAGCGGGCTGGTGATGCGGTGCTCCTCACCCAGCCATTTTCCCAGGTCCACCATCTGGCAACGGTTGGAGCAGAATATCCCGTGCGGCCCCTCCAGCCAGGGGCCTTTTTTCTGACAGGTTGGGCAGGCGGTCGGTCGGGGCATGGGGAGAGTTTACGGCAAAGGAGTGTTCGTTGGCGAATACGGACTGAACGAGCGCCCAAGTAATGACCGCAACGGGAAGAGGGACCGGGGATCCGATGGATGAGGCGGATGAGAGGAGGTTTTTTTGATCTGCTCCATCCAAGAAATCCGGGGTGAAAACGACTTTTTTGACGACCGCTGAAGCCGGACGTCGTCAATTGAGCGAGTTGACCGTCGCCCGATCCACCGGTATTTTCCTTCAAGGATAGGAAGCACAAAACCTCCCTTGGGGAATCCGCCGAAGGCTGGGCTGTGTGGTGCGATGATCTTCCCGGATGCGGCTCACAGGGAACCACCCGGGCCGAGGCGCTTGACCATATCCGCGTCGCCATCCGCGAGGACCTCACCGCGCAACCCGAGATCGAGGAGAGGTTCGGTGTCCATGTCGTGCAGGAAGAAGTGACAGTCTGAAGTCAGGCCGAAACTCCCGGGCCCCGGCCCGCGTGACGCGGCGAGAGCTTTGCAAAAATCCGGGTTTGTTGTCATTCGCGAGGGCAAGCCTATCATCAGGAGCAACGGTCTGCGCACGGTTCAGATTCCCCGGCATACCAGCATCAACGCCTTCACGATGGGCCCCATCGCCAAAGTCGCGGGGTTCACCCCCGAGGAATTCCGTAGATTGCTTTAGGGGCGGCAATCAAAACCAATCCCTCCCGGACTAGCCCTCCATCAATTCTTCAATCCGGCGGCCCCAGAATTTCTCGAGATCAGCGAGGGACCAATTCCATTCGCTTCCGTCGGCGGCGATCTTCAGTTCGGGGTTCTTGCTGACGACGCCCAGCTTGCGCGCGGGGACACCGCGCCATTCCAGCAAGGCCAGGACGGCGGTGGCATTTTGCTTTTTCACCGAAATGACGATGCGGGATTGGGATTCGTTGAAGAGCAGGATGGCAGGAGCGATGCCGGTGCCACCGAAGTTAATCTCCGCGCCGACGGGTCCGGGCCCGCTGAGGCAGGACTCGGCCAGGTTCACGGCCAGTCCGCCTTCGGCGCAATCGTGGGCGCTCTGCACGAGGCCCATGCGGATGAGGGCGCGGGTGGCGTCCTGCACGGCTTTTTCTTTCGCGTAGTCCAGCCGGGGAGGCGGGCCCTTTTTTTTCCCCGCGAGGAGGAGGAGGTGGGAGGCGCCGACTTCATGGCCCAACTCGCCGATGAGGAGAATGACGTCGTCCTTGCTTTTGAAATGCTGGGTGGTGATGTGTCTGGCGTCGGCGATCAGGCCGACCATGCCGACGGTCGGGGTGGGGTCAATCGAACCGGCCGGGCTTTCATTGTAGAGGCTGACGTTGCCGCCCGTGACGGGAGTGCCGAATTCGCGGCAGGCTTCGGCCAGTCCCTCGACCGCTTCGCGGAGTTGGAGAAAGTTTTCCGGTTTGTGCGGATTGCCGAAATTCAGGTTGTCCGTCACGGCGAGGGGAACCGCGCCGGAGCAGGCGAGATTGCGGGCCGCCTCGGCCACGGCGATTTTTGCGCCTTCGCGGGGGTCTTGTTTGCAATAGACGGCATTGCAATCGGAAGTGGCGGCGAGGATTTTGTTGGCCTCGCGCACGAGGAAGACCGCGGCGTCCGAGCCGGGCAGGACGGCTGCGCCGAGGCGGACCATGTGATCGTATTGCCGCCAGACCCAGCGTTTGCTGGCGATGCTGGGGTGGGCGAGAAGGGCGTTGAGCGTGTCGGCGATGTCGCAATCGATGGCGCAATCGATTTCCTCCGGAGGGGTTTTCAGGGCGGCCACGCGCTGGTAAACCGGAGCATCGTCGGCCAGGGCGCGGGCGGGGATTTCCACCACGGTCACGCCGTTTTCCTTCACCCGCATGAACCCGTCGTCTTTCACCTCGCCGATGTGGGCGTAGGGCAGGTCCCATTTTTCAAAAATCTCCTTCACCTTGGCTTCCTCGCCTTTCTTGACGATGACGAGCATGCGTTCCTGCGATTCGCTGAGCAGGGTTTCGTAGGGGGTCATGCCGGTCTCGCGCTTGGGCACGAGGGCCAGATCGATCTCGACTCCGGTGCCGCCGCGGCTGGCCGTTTCGCAGGTCGAGCAGGTGAGCCCGGCCGCGCCCATGTCCTGAATGCCGGCCACGCAGCCGCTGGCGAGAAGTTCCAGGCAGGCTTCGAGAAGAAGCTTCTCGCGGAAGGGATCACCGACCTGAACAGCGGGGCGGTCTTCCTTCGATTCCTCGGTGAGGTCGCGGGAGGCAAAGGCGGCGCCGGCCAGTCCGTCGCGGCCGGTTTCGGCGCCGACGTAGAAGACGGGGTTGCCCACGCCGACGGCACCGCCGCGGGCGATCTGTTCGTGGCGCAGAATGCCGAGGCAGAAGACGTTGACCAGTGGGTTGCCGTTGTAGGAGTCGTCGAAATAGACTTCGCCGCCGATGGTGGGAATGCCGATGCAGTTGCCGTAGTGGGAGATCCCGCTCACGACGCCGGCGAAGAGCCTGCGGTTCGTTTTGGCCTCGGCGGAATCGCCCGCGATGTTTCCGAAACGCAGGGAGTTCAGACTGAAGACGGGCCGTGCGCCCATGGTGAAGATGTCGCGAATGATGCCGCCCACGCCGGTGGCCGCGCCTTGAAAGGGTTCGACCGCGCTGGGATGGTTGTGGCTCTCCATTTTGAAGGCCACGGCCCAGCCGTCACCAATGTCGATGACACCGGCATTTTCCTCGCCCGCTTTTACGAGCACCTTTTCGCCGGTGGTGGGGAATTTTTTGAGTTCGAGCCGGGAATTTTTATAGGAGCAATGCTCGCTCCACATGACGGAGAAGACGCCGAGTTCGGTGAAGTTGGGATCGCGTCCGAGAATGGACTGGACGCGCGCGTATTCCTCCGGCGTGAGGCCGTGCTTGGCGATGAGTTCGGGAGTGATGGCGGGATCGGGCATGACAATTAAAGCGCTGGGGCGACGGGGGGAGGGGGAGACACGGAGAGGTTCACCGCGTCTCCGCGTCCCGGTGTCTCCGCGTCCCGGCTTCGCGCCGGCCCGTCGAGGAGGCTTTGGAAAATTGCTTTCCCGTCCGTGCTGCCGAGAAGCGGGTCGCAGGCGCGTTCGGGGTGGGGCATGAGTCCGAAAACATTGCCGGCTTCGTTGCGGATGCCGGCGATGTTTTGCCGCGAGCCGTTGGGGTTGGCCGCATCGGTGATCTGGCCCTGAGAGTCGGCGTAACGAAGCAGAACCTGCCGGTTGATTTGCAGGCGGTGGAGGGTTTCGTCGTCGGCGAAATAGCAGCCTTCGCCGTGCGCGATGGGGATGTTCAGCAACGTGCCGGTCCAAGTGGCGTTGGTAAAGGCGGTGTCGTGGTGTTCGACCCGCACGGTGATGTGCTGGCAGACGAAATGGAGTCCGCGGTTGCGCACGAGCGCCCCGGGCAGAAGGCCGGATTCACAAAGGATTTGAAAGCCATTGCAAATGCCGATCACGATTCCCCCCGCGGCGGCAAAGTCCTGCACCGCGCGCATGATGGGCGAGAAGCGGGCGATGGCTCCGCAGCGCAAATAATCCCCGTAGGAAAATCCCCCCGGCACGACCACCGCGTCGAAACCGGAGAGCGAGGAATCCTTGTGCCAGACGTAATCGGCGGAGGCACCGGGCAGGGCATTGAGGACATGGATGCAGTCCTGGTCGCAATTGGACCCGGGGAAGCGGATGACGGCGAATTTCATAAAATGGAAACCACTAATGGGCACTAAAGATCACTAATTTTAAAGAACCATTCGCTTCCACTCGAGCTGGGGATGGGAGCCGAAGTTGATGAGGTAGCCGACACGCTTGTGCAGGGCTTTGAGGTAGTTGAGAAGTTGAGCTTCGTGCTCGGGAGCAAGTTTTTTTACGGCTTTGAGTTCGGTGACGATTCCGTCCGACACAAGCAGGTCAGGTTCGTAGCCTTGGCGCAACGCTTCTCCTTTGTAGAAAATCTGGAGCCATGGTTTGGGCTCGAAGGGGATTTTGCGCTGGCTCAGTTCTTTCTCCATGCACTCTTGATAGACATCCTCAAGAAAGCCGTGCCCTTTTTCGTTATATACCTCGAAGGCCGCTGCCATCAGATCATAGCCTTCCTGCTGGAAGAGATCATTAGTGCCCATCAGTGAAAATTAGTGGTTAATCTGGATGGTGTAATCCTCAATCACGGGATTCGAGAGGAGATCACGGGCGATTTCGTGGAGTTTGGCTTCGTCGGCGCCGTCCGGGAGTTCGATCTCGATGGATTTGCCGACGCGGACGTGGCCGACGTTTTCGAGGCCGAGGTGCTTCATGGCTTCGGCCGTGGCGGCGCCCTGGGGGTCGAGCACGGAGGGTTTGGGCATTACGGTGACAATGGCTTTCACAGACGGCAGGATTTCCTGTCCGTGCGCCGCGGACAAGAGGATTATGACTCCCGGCGCAACCAGGCCCATCCACAGGACAGAGCCGCGAGCGCAAGACAGGTCAGCGAGAAAACCTCGCCATTCAGGGTGTAGAACGTTTTCTGCGGGGACTTCGGCACGTCCACTTGGGCGAAGAGCACCCCCTCGATGAACGATGTGCCGTTCTCGCCCAACAATTGCTGGCGGATGCGGCCATGCCCGTCGATGAGGGCGCTCACGCCGGTGTTGGCGGCGCGGGCCATGGGAATCTTGGTTTCGACGCAGCGGAAAATGGCGTTGCTGAGGTGTTGCTGTGCGCCCGCGCTGTGGAGGAACCAGCCGTCGTTCGTCACGTTGACAAAAAGCTGCGCTCCGCGCAGAACGAACTGCCGCGCGAGGTCGCCCAGCGTGTCCTCGAAGCAGACCAGCGGCGCGATCTTGACCGGCTTGCCCGCCATTTCCAACACGGTCGGTTCGCGTCCGAAATCGAAGTCGTCGGGGATTTGCACCGTGACCCATTCGGGATAGGTGATCCATTCGCGCAGCGGCAGGTATTCGCCGAAGGGAACGAGGTGGATCTTGTTGTAAATCTGCGCCGTGGCGCCTTTGTCGGTCAGCAGGACGATGGAGTTGAAGTCGCCGTTGTCGGTGAGATTCACCGTGCCGAGCAGAAAATCGCCCTCGTGCTTTTCGGCCAGTCCGCGCACGACATCCCAGTTGCGCTGGTCATTAAAAAGCGGCCTCGGCGTGGCGGCCTCGGGCCAGAGGATGAGGTCCGGCTTGGTCGCCATGGCCGTCTCGGTCAGCCGGATATGTTGCTGCAGGATGTTTTCCTCGTGCACCGGATCGCGTTTGACCGAGAGCGGGACGTTGCCCTGCACGATGACCACGCTGAGCGGTTCCGAGGCCGGCGCCGGGGCGAAGATCTCCCGCACGCCGTAGCTGAAAACCACCGCGATGAGCGCGACGGTGAGGCTGAAATCGTAATGCGGCCTCATTTTGTGATGGCCGAATTCCACCCTGAGGCGCTTGAGCGTGAGAGCGATCATCATATTGACCATGACGAGCAAAAACGAGAGTCCGCCCACGCCGGTGATGTCGCAGATTTGGATGAGGGCGATATTTTCGTGGAGCGTCACGCCGAGGGTGTTCCAGCCGAAACCGCTGAAGAGCGTGCCGCGAACCCACTCCAATCCGGTCCAGGCCGCGGCGGCCAATGCAGCCACCAGCAGGTTGTTTCCGGATTTCATCCAGACCGGCTTGGCTTCGAAGGGCGACTGCCGCGGTTTCCAGGCGCCGACGAACACCGCCCACGCCGCGGGATAAACCGCCAGATAAAGACACAGCGCGATCCAGCCCGGAACCGTCACCGTGACCAGCCAGTGGAAGCAGCCTAGAAAATATCCGACACCCGTCACATAGCCCAAAAGGAAAAGCCGCCCGCCTTCGCGCCGGGTCCAGGGTTCGGAAAACCACAGTGCCGCCAGCAACGGTGTGAGCGCCACCCAGGCCAGTCCGCTCCAGCCCGCCGGGGCGTAGCACAAAGCCAGCAGAATGCCGCTGAGCAGCGCCGCGAACCAGGGCCAGAATCGTTTCATGCGCGAGCACGGCATCAGTCGCGCGAGCGGAATTCAATAGGAAAAGTCCGTGCCGGAAAGATTTGTCACGCGCGACCCGGTCACAGGATCCGGTCTGATCGTCCTGCCAGGATCGGCAGAAGCCAGGGGCAAGTTTCCTCGCTTCGCGATCCTTTTTCCCTAATTCTCCCTTTTCGTGGTCTCCCTCCACAAATTCTGGCTTCGACCGTTCGCCCTCATCCTCCTCGCGGCCGGATCGGTCTCTCTTCAGGCAGACACCTGGCATCCGCTGACCTGGCGCGGAGAGCGGGCTTGGCTTTCGCGCTCGGGCCCATGGGCGGCGGTGGTCTCCGAAGCGCGGGCGCGGTTGGTGTTTTTCGGGGAGTGGGAAGGGGAGAAGAATCTGCTCTACGCCACCTTTCCGGCGGGCCGCGCGCCTTTGCTGGGAGGGCATCGTTTCTGGCTCGGACCCCAGAACGACTGGAAGGCGCTCTGGCCACCTCCGCCAGATTGGGAGGCGAGTCCGGGCTGGGTCCGGGTGTCGGGAAATCTATTGACCCTCACCCTTCCGCACACGGACCGCGACTATCCGGCCTTGACCCGCAGTTACCGGTGGGAGGAAAAGCGGTTGGTTTGTCGGGGAAGTTGGACGAGCGGCGGCAACAAGAACTATCAGGCCATCCAGACGTTTCATCTTCCGAAAAACGCCATGGTCCGGGCCAGGGTTTCGCCCGGCCCATCCTTGCCACGGGGCTTTGCCATTCTCAAACAGCGCGAAAAACTAACGCTCGTGAGCGATTTTTCCCGGCTGCCCGGCAAGCTCCGCGAGAAGGATGGCTGGATCACGGTGAGGCGGGACGGCGGGGAATGGAAAATGGCGTTCCCCCCGCAGGCGTTGGTCTCGCAGATCGGGGACAGCGAACTCATTCTCTCCCGCGGGCGGAGCATTGGACGCGTTGTTTCCGAGCCGGACCTTGGCTTGCTGACCCAGATTTACCTCGGAGCGGACAAGGACCGCTGCCCCTTCGTGGAAATTGAGCAGCTTTCCCCGGTGCTCGAACCCCGCGGAAACGAACCGGCGGCCTTTGAGGTCTCTCTGGAAGCGCGGAAGCCTTCATCCGGATTAGCGCGCTAGCCCTCCCGCGAACGGCACAACCCGCGGAGCTGTCAGCAGCCGCCCCTTGGCCGTTTTAGCAGATCCGCCCGAGTTTGGAGTCCGGGCCGTGCCCGATGGGATTCGCTCCCACCCAGCGTTCATCCACCGGTTCATCCGAGCGTTGGTAACGGGTATCCGTCGAAAGGCGGATGCGCCGGGTGGTATTGTCGATGCTGCCGTGGATGGTATCCATGCGGAAAGTCAGGAGGTCGCCGGGCTGGAACTCCGATGTCAACCATCGGCCACCGATTTTTTCGCGCAGCGAGCGGGGATTATTGGAAAGTTGCCCGTTGTGTTTCCAGCCGTCCCGTCCTTCGATATTGGAGCAGTAGGTGTCGACGTCGGACTCCAGATACGTGCGAATTCTGTCGGCCTGGAGGTGCGATTTCTCGAGAATCATGAGACCACCGACTTCCAGCGGCACGTCGCCGTACGGGATCCAGGCGGTGTAGAGGCGGTGCGTGCCCCGGCCCATGTAAACGATGTCGCAGTGCGGGGCGGTTCCGTGACCACAGCCCATGGTCCGCAGCCAGATGAAGTCGAAGTGCCGGATCTGTCCGCCCAGAAAAGCCGTGTAAAACTCCTGCACTTCCGGGCCGAAAACCACGCGCTCAACGGCTGGCTGGTTGCGCCAGGCCGAGGTGCTGAACTTCGGGTGACAGCCTTCCTGCAGGATTCCGTCCATGAGGGGCTGCCCCGGCTCGAAGATGCCATCTTCGGCCAATCTCCCGAGGAGCGCGCGGCGGGCCTCGAGAATGATCCCGCGAGCGAAGAACCCTCGAATGTAGAGGTATCCGTTTTCGTCCATCCGGCTCCGCAGGGCCGCAGGGTCGTGGCGAAGTCCCGCGGAATCCTCCAGTTGGCCGAACGAGTGTTCGTCCGTTTGCAGTTCATGACCTAGCGATGAGACCGTGTGGGAGGACCGAAGGCCGGAGGGCAGGCCGAGTGTTTTCATTTCAAGACAGTCTGACCTCCACGCCGGAAACGGGAATGGGCAAAATGGGCAAGTTCATGTAGATAATGGGAAGTGCGAATACCACGTCTCGACGATTGGCGAACCTCCCTCGTGGAGACCCGCGGGAAATCTTCCATCGGCGAAATCACCCTAATGGGCACAATCGCCAATTCTCGGGGGATACAGCGCGAGAAAATGCGTGTTTTTGGTCAATGGGCAATCGTGTATCTGGTGGCAGGAGCAGGGCGGTATCACGACGCGCGAGGCACCGATACCCCTGTGGGACCCGGCGATGTGATTCTGGTTTCTCCCGAAGTCGCCCATTCGTACGGTCCGAGGGCTGGCGGGGTCTGGCACGAGATCTACGTGTGTTTTCGTGGGCCTGTGTTTGAAGCCTGGCGGGAGGCCGGAGTGTTCACTCTCCGGAATCCGGTGTTCCGGTGGAAACCGCCAAGGCAGGGGCTGGAAGTGCTGCAACCCTTCTTCTCGCAATGGAACCAACCCGGGACATCCATGCTCGAAGCGGTCGGTCTGTGGCAACACGTTCTGGGCCGCATTTTTTCTTCCCGTTCTTTCAAGCCGGAGCAGGAGCACCGCCCGGCATGGTTTTTGCAGGCCGTCGAACTTTTGGAGCGGACGCCTCTCGAGGATGACAAAACCCTGCGCGGGATCTCGGCTGCCTGCGCAATGGGCTACGAAAGTTTCCGCAAAAAGTTTGCCGTCATTGCCGGGCAATCTCCTGGACGCTACGCGTTGGAGCGCCGGATCGAGCGGGCCCGGCAGTTACTCGCCCGTCATCGCTTCACCAATAAGGAACTGGCCGATTTATTGGGCTTCTCTGACGAGTTCCACTTTTCCAAAACCTTCAAGCGTCTCACCGGAACGACTCCCCACGCGGCCCGGAAGGCTCTGCGCTGAAGCAAGCAAATGCCTGCTGATAAGCCCCGGGGGGAAACCCCCGCGGCTTCGCATTTGCCCGTGCGGCAGTTGCGATGATTTTGGTGGAACGGATTGTGCTCCGCTTCGCGGGCATGCCGCCGGACAAGTTTTGATTCCGCGTTTGCGATCGTGCCGTCGCCGTAGGCTTCGTGGCGACGAGAGAAGAGTCAACTGATGAAAAAGGTGGCTGGAGAGGGAATCGAACCCCCGACACGAGGATTTTCAGTCCTCTGCTCTACCAACTGAGCTATCCAGCCGTTGAAAGGGAAACTGAGCGTACGCGGCATCCTCCTCCTTGACAAGCGGGATGGTGGAAAATTTCATTTGTCGGGCCGCAAAGGGATTGTCGCTTTTGAAGTGACCGGCCTTTGTTGGTTGGCAGAGGGGACTTTTGCCAAGAACTGTCAGGCCCGCGGAACACGGGAAAAAAATGGAGGGATTCGGTCCCTGGCGTCCTGTCCTTGGGTCCGGACATCGGGGACGATGTCCCCAAGGCAGGAGATCGTCCGGGATTCGTCCGGGTCAAGGATCCCCCGGAAGCAGGGGTGGACTTCAATCGGCTGTGGTTGGGCGCCCGGTTCGAACACACGGGTCAGACGGTCTACCCGACGAGCGGCCGAAAAGCGGGCCCGGGCATTCCGCCCCGGGTTGACTTCGCCTCTGGGGAATTGGTGGGTGAACCACGTCGGACGTTTGGCTGTTGCCAAAAAACAAAAAAGCCGGGTCTTGGGAGACCCGGCTTTTTCGAAGAGTTTTTTCTACGACTTAGAAAGCGATACGGATACCGCTGCGCAGGTTGGCCACGTTGCCGGTGCCACCGTAGTAGTAGCGTCCGTCAGCGAAGAGGCCGATGTTGTCGGAGAAGCGATACTCGAGACCGCCGCCAACATTGCCGAAGCCGACTCCAGTTCCGTCCCAGGCTCCGCCGCCGCCGACCATCACGTAAGGAGCGAGGTTGAGGGAGCAGATTGGGTAACGGAAGAAGAAGTTACCGGCGATGGGCAACCACTGGCCGTTGTTGCCGGAGTAGATGGAACCTTCGTAGCCGATACCGAAGTATTTGGCGAAGAAGAAGTTCAAGCCAATTCCGCCGCCGGATCCGGTCTTGAAGTAGGTTCCCTTGCCTCCGAAGAAGCCGGTGTAGAACACGTCGACCTGAAATTCCGTGTCGCGGAAGCGGCAGGTTTCAACAGGTGCGATCGGGTTTTTGGTTTCCTTGAACGATTTGCCATCTCCAGCGATGGAGGCGACAAGCGAGCAGGCGAGGATTGTGGTAGTAAGGAGCAGTTTTTTCATAGGAGCTAGTTAAGTTAGCGTCGTCTTGATGCCTGATTGATGCAGAGTTGTCAAAGAAAATCTTTTTAAATTCCGTTTTTCTTTTCAAACCGGGGGAGCGGCGGAGTGATTCGTCCTTCGTAGAGGGCTTTGCCGATAATGGTTCCGTAGAGGCCCGGCAGGAGGGACAATTTTTGCAAGTCCTCCACCCGGGAGACCCCGCCGCTGGCAATCAGGTTGCAGTCGAGAATTCCGAGCAGGTCCTCCATGGCGGTGTAGTTCGGCCCCTCCAACATTCCGTCGGTTGCAATGTCGGTGTAGATGATGGTGCCGGCCCCGGCGTCCTGCGCGGCGAGGGCGAGTTCCGTGGCCTGACGCGCGGTGGTTTCCGTCCAGCCCTTCACTGCCACCAGGCCATTCTTGGCGTCGATGCCGACGGCGATACGGTCGCCGCCGAATTCCTCGCACATCTCGCGGATGAAATCGCCGGACTCGGCCGCCTTGGTGCCGAGGATGACCCGGCTGATTCCGGCGGAAAACGCTGCCCTGACATTTTCCAACGTGCGCATGCCGCCGCCGAGTTCGCAGGGGATGTTGACCGCCGCGCAAATGCGGGCGACGTGATCAAGATTTTTTGGGGTTCCCCCGAAGGCGGCATCGAGATCGACCAGGTGCAGCCAGTCGGCCCCGGCGGTCTCCCACTTTTTGGCAAAGGCGACCGGCTCGCTGGAATAGACGGTTTTTTCCGTGGCCAGGCCGCGCTTGAGGCGCACGACCTCGCCGCCCATCAAGTCAATGGCCGGTAGCAGAAGCATGAGGATTTTCGATGGAAACGAGGAAGTTTTTCAACACCGCGAGGCCCGGGCTCTGGCTTTTCTCGGGGTGGAATTGAACCGCGTGGATGGCGCCGCGGCTGATGCTCGCGGCAAAAACTTCCCCATACTCGCAGCGTGCACTGACAAGAGTCTCATCTGCCGGAACAGGGTGGTATGAGTGGACGAAGTAGAACGACGTCGCATCAGGCAAATCCTGATAGAGGTCACTCTTTGCGGCGACCAGCGTGTTCCAGCCCATGTGCGGAATTTTCAAACCCCGGGCTTTGAAACGAACGACCTTTCCGGCCAGGTAGCCCAGTCCCTGGACGCCGGGTGATTCTTCGCTGGATTCAAAAAGAAGCTGATAGCCCAGACAGATTCCCAGATAGGGCCGTCCGGCCCGCAGCCACTCGAGCAGGGGATCCCAAAGGCCGGAGGCGCGAAGATTGCTCGCACAGTTACCGAAGGAGCCCACGCCAGGCACGACCAGGGCATCGAGTTCGTCCAGCCGCGCGGGATGCGTCAGCAGGGTTACCTTGGCCCCGGAGGCTTCCAGCGCCTTGCCCACGCTGCGGAGATTGCCGCTGCCGTAGTCAACGAGTCCAACGTTGGGGGCAGAACTCACAGCACCCCTTTGGTGCTCGGCACGCCCTGCACCCTGGGATCGATTTGCGTGGCAGAGTCCAGGGCCCGGGCCAGGGCCTTGAAAACGCCTTCCGCCATGTGGTGGGCATCCCTTCCGGCCAGGATGTCCACGTGCAGATTCAAGCCTCCCGCGACAGAGAATGCGCGCAGGAATTCCTCGATCAGTTGGAAGGAAAAATTTCCCCCGATGGCCTCGACCGCAGAGGGCGGGCGATAGGCCAGATAGGGCCGGCCGCTCAAATCCACCACGGCACGAACCAGCGCCTCATCCATCGGCACATAGGCGAAGCCATAACGACGAATGCCTTTTTTGTCACCCAGCGCCTTGGTCAGGGCCTGGCCGAGCGTGATGCCGGCATCCTCCACGGTGTGATGGAAATCGACTTCGATGTCGCCTTTGGCCTCGAGATCGAGGTCGAACAGCCCGTGCCGCGCAAACAGCGTGAGCATGTGGTCGAAAAACGGAATGCCGGAACCGATTTTGGCCGCGCCCGTGCCGTCGAGATTCAGGCGGGTGCGGATGGCGGTCTCACTGGTCGTGCGCTCTATGGTCGCTTCACGGGACATAAGCGGAAGAGACTCTCATGGTCCGCCGCCTAAATGAATCACTAAATTTTCCGCCGCGTGCGAAACTCCCCGCGGCACAGGGCCACCGCCTTGGAAATCACCGCCACCTGCGCGGCCGCCCGGTCGTCCAGGGAATACTCCGAGGGCGTCTCCACGGTGAAGGTGCGGGCCGCATGATGAAAGTGCAGCACGAAGGCTTCCGGCCAGTCCGGCATCAATTCCGGCGTGATCGAACGCCGCACCACCCCGGCCCGGGCCGACCGGCCCTCGATTTTTTTGCGGGGATCGGCCGGGATGATGCCGGCCGCGGCCTTCAGCATGGTCTCGGCCCAATGGCGCGGGCGGCTGGGCACCTCGTAGATGTACAAGCCGCGTGCGTCGTAGTCCTCATGCAGAGTCAGGGCGAGATCGAAGCGGCGTCCGGCCAACAGACGCATCTGCGCGAGGATCTGCGGGATGTCCGCATTGTATCCGCGATTCAAATCGCGCCCCTCGGAATCCAACCGGCAATTGCCCGCCAGGCCCCAGGGATTCAGGCAGGGAAAAATCAGCACGTTCACTTCGCGCAGGAGGGAGGAATTTTTTTCCGCCCATTGCAAGAGTCCTTCGGTGGACGCGACCTCGTCGCCATGGATGCCGGCTGAGAAGTAAATTGCCGGGGCGCCGTCCCCCGCCCGGGCGGATTCAAGAGAGAAAACGTCATACCCGGACGCTTTGGCAAACGACGTCATGGTCAGGCCGGTCCGCCGCGCCAGGGCGCGCCAGCGGCGGATCAAGTGCGCGTAGTCATGGGCGCGGTCCAGCCTCAACACGCGCGGCATGGTCAGTCGATCAGGCGTTTGGTGATATCGGCGTAGGCATCAATGCGGCGGTCGCGCAGGAAGGGCCAGTGGGTGCGCTGGGTGTCCACGGTATCGAGATCGATTTCCGCCACCAGCACCTCGTCCTGGTCCGTCGAACCTTTGGCCAGAATCTCACCGGACGGATCGCAGAGAAAACTCTGCCCCCAGAACTCGATGCCCTCCCCGCCATCCGGGGCCTCATGGCCGACGCGGTTGGGCACGGCGACGTAACATCCGTTGGCCACGGCATGTCCGCGCTGCACGATCTCCCACGAGGAGTGATGACGCTTGCCGTATTGGGCTTTTTCCTTGGGATGCCAGCCGATGGCGGTGGGATAGAACAAAATCTGGGCCCCGTTGAGAGCGGTCAGCCGGGCCGCCTCGGGATACCATTGGTCCCAGCAGATGCAGACGCCGATTCGCCCGAACTTCGTATCCCAGGCGCGGAAGCCGAGGTCGCCCGGCGTGAAATAAAATTTTTCGTAGAAAAGCGGGTCATCCGGGATGTGCATCTTGCGGTATTTGCCGAGGTAGGAACCATCGGCATCAATGACCGCCGCCGTGTTGTGATAAACGCCCGGTGCGCGCCGCTCAAAAAGTGAGGCCACGATGACCACCCCGAGTTCCTTGGCCAGAGCCTGCATTTTCTCCGTGGTCGGGCCGGGAACGGGCTCGGCCAGCTCGAAATATTTGTGATCCTCGACCTGGCAAAAATACCGCCCGGTGAAGAGTTCCTGCAGACAGAGGATCTGCGCACCGCGTCCGGCGGCCTCGCGGATGCCGCGTTCCGCCGTCGCGATGTTCTCCGCGGGATCCGTGGTGCAACGATTCTGCACCAGTCCGATTTTTACCTTCTTGGCCATGAGAGGATGACTAGCTCAGGAAAACCGGCGAGGCCATCGAAATAGGACTCCCCTAGGGCGATTTGCGCGGCACGATTTTCACGCTCTTGATCTCGACGCGTTCGGTCGGCTTGCTGGGCTCACCGCCAGCCGAGGCCGTGACCGGGGTCTTTTCAATTTTCGCCAGGGTCTCTTCTCCGCTGATCAATTGGCCAAAGCCCGTGTACTTGCCATCGAGGAACGGGGCCGGGCCGAACATGAGGAAAAACTGGCTGCCGGCGGAATTCGGATCTTGCGAGCGGGCCATGGAAAGGACGCCGCGCTCGTGTTTGCGGGCGTTGAACTCCGCCTCAATTTTGTAGCCCGGATCGCCCGTGCCCCAGCGGGCTTCCTGGGCGGGGTCCCTGGTGAGCGGATCGCCGCCCTGGGCCATGAACCCGGCGATGATGCGATGAAACGCGGTGCCGTCATAAAATCCCGCGGCTGCCAGTTTTTTAAAATTGGCCACAGTCTTGGGCGCGACCTCGGGCCAGAACTCGACCACGATCTGGCCTTGCGATGTCTCGATCACGGCCACTTCATCGGAAGCAGCGCGCAGGGTGGGGAGGGCAAGAAGAAGGGAGCAGAGGAGAGGGAAGAGGCGTTTCATCAAGGGGAAGTTATTTCACGGCCCGGGCGTTCTGTCATGCGAACAATCGGTCGGCGCTTTACTTTGTGGCGGGGACGCAGGATGTTGCCCGCCTCATGTCAGACATCCGCATTCTCCTAACGACCGGCCAGGGCGATATCGAAGCGACCCTTTTCTCCTCCAAGGCTCCTGTCACCGTGGCCAATTTCCTCAATCTTGCCCAGCGGGGATACTACGAGGGCATCACCTTCCACCGCGTCATTCCGGATTTCATGGTCCAGGGCGGCGACCCGTCCGGCACCGGCGGGGGCGGACCCGGGTACAACTTCGAGGACGAGGTGAAGACCGGCCTCAAGCATGACAAGTCCGGCATTTTTTCCATGGCCAACCGGGGTCCCGGCACGAACGGCAGTCAGTTTTTCATCACCCACGTGCCCGCCCCCTGGCTGGACGGAAAACACACCATCTTCGGTGAGGTGACCAAGGGCCAGGATGTCGTCAATGCCATCAAGCAGGGCGACAAAATCGTGAAAATCGAAATCCTTGATTCGCCCGCGGAACTCTTCGAGGCGCAGAAAAAGCGCATCGCCGAGTGGGAAAAAGCGCTGGGGTGAACTGGAGGGATGCGAAGCTCCGCATCCCTTGTGTCATCCGGCGGCCTTCCGGGGAGGCGGGGATCCCGCGCCCCATCGGCCGCCCTCCCTGCCAAAGTTTACTTCTTGGTGACCAAACCGTAAACGATCAGCAGCACGATCGCGCCGAGCGTGGCGATGAAGATGCCCCCGATATCGAAAGACTCGACCTGGCCGAGGCCGATGAAGCTGGCCAGGAATCCGCCCAAGACGGCCCCCACGATGCCAATGCCGGTCGTGACAAGACAGCCGCCCGGTTGCTTGCCGGGAATGATGAATTTGGCCAGTGCCCCGGCGATGAGCCCGAGAAAAATCCAGGATAGAATTCCCATGGCGCGAGCGTGCCGCAAACGCCCGCTTTTCCAAGCGCAAAGTTGCCGCCGGTTCAGAAAAGGGTACCGGACAAAAATCTTTCAGGAATCCCCGGAGGGGATCAATCCGACAGCCCAAGGTTGCAAAGAGTGAGCGACCTTGGGGATCGACAGGAGAATAGAACCAACCCTGAATGGGTTGCCTCGGGCGAGGGACACACCCCATTCAGGGTTGGTCTCTGGTTTGCTCTAGACCCAAGGTAGTCCCACAGCCGCGGGACTACCTTGGGCGGTGGGATGCAGCCACGGTGTGGCACAGAAGCTTACAGGTTCCCAAAAAACGCCGATCGGGAGATCCCTCAGAAATTTGTCCGGCACCCTTCAGAAAATCCGGGCAGCATCCTCTTGCGAAATTCCCCTTCCCCGCTAAGTAATTCTGGCATGAGCTTGGAAGGACCAACCGCGGAAAACCTCGCCGGGTCCCTGCTCGTCGCCCATCCCGGTTTGACCGACCCCAATTTCCGCCGCACCATTATTTTTCTCTCCCAGCACAGCGCGGACGACGGGGCCATCGGGCTCGTGCTGAACCGTCCGCTGAAGAAGACTTTCGGCGAACTCGCGGTCGGAGGCCAGCCCGGCGACCTCGATCAGGTGGAGCTTTTTTATGGCGGACCTGTGGCCGATGATCAACTCACCCTCGCCAGTTTGCTTTGGGTCGACAAACCCGCCGCCGTGGCCTTTCACAGCTACATGGGCAGCGGTCTCGCTGATGTGAAGATCGATCCGCCGTGGCCGTCGGGACTGCGCGGCTTCCTTGGCTATGCCGGGTGGAGCCGGGGCCAGCTCGAAAGCGAGATCGCGCAGAATGCCTGGATCGTCCGGCCGCCTTCGCGCGAGTTCATCGAAAGGGAGGATCCCGAAAATGCCTGGCGCGAGATCATGCGGAATTCCGGCCCGATGATGAAGCTCCTGGCCGAGGCTCCGGATGATCCGGAGTTGAATTGACGCGGCTCAGGGCTGGTGCACCGCCCCGAAATACTTCCGTCCCAGATCGAGGAGGGCTCCGCTTTCCTGCAGGCGCAGCAGGGTGGCGTTGAGTGGGTGGCGCAGGGGGCTGCCCGGCTGGAGGGCAAAGCCGTAATTGTAGGGAAAAAAAACCGGCCCCACCTCCGTGATCGGCAGCGTGGGGTGGTTGTTGTCGAAGTATTGCAGGATCGGCGCAGATGCGACGACGGCCCGCACCTCATCGCGCTGCAAGGCTTTCACGGCCTCGTCGAGGGTCGGATACACATTGGTGTTGATGTTGTGGCGGCCCAGGTAATCGATGGCCTTGCTTCCCTTCGCCGTGCCCACCTTTTTGCCGGGAAGATCCTGCGGACCGGAAATGTGGGACTGAAGTCGTTCCACCGTCATGGCCGTGGTGATGCTGGATGTGAGATAGGCCACGGTAATTACTCCAAGGGCCGTCCAGAAGACCAGCATCAACCGTCCCAGCACGCCGGGAAATCCCTTGTAGACCGAATGACTCGTCAACGTGAGGGAGATGACATAATAGAAAGCCTCGGCCAGTCCGGCGTGCCACGTCGTGGGAAACTCCGGGTTGTGTTTCCGTTCGAACAACGTCACTCCCACGGTCATCAAGACAACAGCACCAGCCAGAGCCCAAAAGACTTTCAGATGAAACCAGGAACCCAGGTCCTCCATCAGGCGGGCCATCGTGTGCGGCCGGGCATCGCTGATCATGATCTGCAATCCCGCCCGGAAATAGGGCTGGGAAAAATCCATCAGCTTCAGGTTCCCACTCGTGATCGGAACATCGGACACCAGAATGTCCGCCTCGCCGGCTGCGACGGCTTTTCCCGCCGTGAGTGCGTCCGGGTAGGAGATGATTTGCGATTCCCAGGAATTCAAAAGCGCGATCTGCTGCCAGATTTCCACCGCCAGGCCGGAGTAGATGCCATCAGTGGTGATGACAAAGGGCGAGTCGCCCGCCACCGCCACGCGCACGGGATCGGCCTCAACTCCGTTCGTCCCGAGAAAAAGCCCCAGCATCGCCAGCGCGACCGCTTTCCGCCAACTGCCCGCGTTCACCATTTTTTCACCCGCCAGAGCCAGAAAACAAACCCGACGGACGCCAGCGCCAGCAGCGTGATGAACCAGAAGGGCCACATCTGCGTCTCCATCGGCAGGGGCAGGGCCACATTCATGGAGAAAAATCCGATGACCAGATTGGCCAGCATGATGGCGATGGTCCAGATGGTGAATTTCTTGATGAGCTGGTTGAGATTGTGGCTCACGATGGCGGCGCGTGCGTCCATCAGGCCGCCGATGACCTGGGTGTAAATTTCGGCGCGGCGGTAGCATTGCTGGTTTTCAATGATGAGATCCTCCAGGATGCCGGTCTGCTCGCGGTCGAAGCCCAGCTTTTCCGCCGCGGTCTTCATTTTTTCCAGCAGGGCGCCGTTCGAACCAATCGAGTTCACGATGTAAACCAGGCTCTTCTCCAGGGCGAACATGTTGAGCAGATACTTGTTGTCCATCGAGGTGATGATGCGCCGCTCGAGCGAATCCGAGAGCATGTTGATGGCCTTGAGGTGACCTTCAAAATGCAGGGTCGCCTGATAGAGCAGCCGCAGGATCACATCCTGGATCGATTGCACATGGAAGGGGACCCGGCCCTCGAAGACCGGCGCGTCGTCCGACATCACGATGACCAGATGATCCTCGTAAATAAAGACACCGGTCGAAGTCAGCTTGAGCAAAAAATTGTCGTCCGCACAAAAGCTCTTGGGCCGCTTGAGAATGATGGCCGCATGGTCGGGTTCGAATTCCAGACGCGCCAGCTCATCGGGATCGAGCGAGGATTGCAGGGTGTGGAAATCGATGTTGTAGAGTTCCTGCAGGTCGGCCTCGTCATCGATCGTCGGCGAGTTATAGACGATGACCTCCGCCCCCTCCGGCCCACAGGCCATCAGGCGGTCATTCTCGATGCGATAGAAACTGCGGATGCTGCGCCCCGGCTCTGGGGCGGTCACCGGAGGGCTCTCCAGGGCGGACACATCCTCCGCCCTCTCCAGGGCGAAGGCGGGTCCGGTTTCAGTTGTCGTCGCCATGCGGGGAAAATGCCCTCAATCCCACAGCCTGTCCAGCCCGCGGCGTATGCCGCCGAAAAGCTCGTCAATCTCCGCATGGGTGATGATGAGGGGCGGAGCCAGCGCGATGAGGTCGCGGATGCCGCGCACCATCACTCCCTCCTCGCGAATCAAGGCCCAGGCCTTCAATCCGAGCAGGCTGGTGGGCGTCAGCGCCTCCCGTCCGCCGCGCGGCACCAGTTCCAGCGCCCCGATCAGGCCCACTCCGCGCGCCTCGGCCACGGCCGGGTGCGCCGCCATCTCGCGCAACTTGCCTTGGAAATACGGGCCCACATCGTCCTTCACCCGTGCGATCAATCCCAAACTTTCGATCACCTGCAAATTCGCCAGTGCCGCCGCCGCGCAGGTCGGATGCCCGGAATAGGTGAAGCCGTGGGCGAAGTATCCGCCCGCCGCGATGGTCTCCGCGATTTCATCGCTCAACATTGTCGCGCCCAGCGGCAGATACCCGCTGGTGAGCCCTTTGGCCAGACAGATGAGGTCCGGGTCCAGATCCCACAGAGTGCTGGCGAACCAGTCGCCCAGCCGCCCGAAGGCCGTGATGACCTCGTCGGCCACAAAAAGAATCTCCTTCTCCCGACACAGCGCCCGCAGCGCGGTCAGATAACCCTCCGGCGGCGTGATCACCCCGCCCGCGCCCTGCACCGGCTCGACGAACATCGCCGCAATCGTCCCGGCCCCCTGCTCGTCGATCACCCGCCGCGTTTCTTCGATACACCATTTTCCGTATTCCTCCGGCGTCAGCGCCGTCTTCGCACCGTAGGTGTAAGGCCCCGGCACACGGACAAAACCCGGCAGCGGCAGGTCGAAGGGCGTCTGACAATTCGGCAGGCCCGTCATGCTCGTGGTGGCCAGCGTGACCCCATGGTAGGCGAAGGTCCGCGTCAGGATCGTTTGTTTCTCCGGACGGCCCTGCAATTTCCAGTAGCCGCGGATCACCTTCAGCGCCGTCTCGTTCGCCTCCGAACCCGAATTCGAAAACACCGTGCGGTTCAACCGCGCCGGCGCCCGCGCGGCCAGAAACTCCGCCAACCGGATCGGCGGCTCGGTCGTCGTGTTGAAAAACGACGGATAAAACGGCATGCGCTCCATCTGCTCCGTCACCGCCCGCACAATCGCCGCGCAGTTATACCCCACATTGACGCACCAGAGGCCGGCCAGTCCGTCCAGGATGCGCCGCCCCGTTTCGTCCACGAAGTAGCATCCGTCGCCCTCCTGCACAATGTGGGTTCCGGCCGCGTGCAAGTCCGCGTGATTGGTGAAGGGATGAAGCTGGAACTTGCGATCCTGCTCCTGCAATTCGGCGATGGGAGAGAGGGACATGATGGAAATCTAGCACTCTCCCCGCCGGATGACGACTGGGATTTACGCGGTCAGGAGTTCGCCGGCCGTGACGGTGCACCAGGGTCGGGACGGATGGTTGGGGGTGGGGCCCGAACACCCCGCCAACGCCTGCAGCGCTCCCGGAAATTTGTCCGGCACCCCGGCGATTCGTCGGAAGATAAATGCCCTTTGACAGGAGCGGCGGAATGGGCTGACATGCGCGGGTCCGTCGCGGATCTTTCTTCCGCTTCAGCAGAAACTTCCACCAGTGAATCTTATTCCAACCGCCCGAAAATGCGCCTGTTTGCGCGCCGCCGGGGCACTTGCCCTGACCCTGATCGCCGGCTGTGCCACGACAGCACACCAGCCTCCGAATCCCCTCGCCGAAGCCGCGCAGAGTGAACGCACAGCCGGCGGACTGGAAAAAAAGAACCCCGCCAAGGCGATTGGCCTTTATTTGAGCGTGGCGGAAAAGGCCTTCGCCATCGCCTCGGATAAAACGGCTGCTCCGGCCGCCCGCGAGCAAGCCCTCGCGATCTACAACGCCGCCCTGGCTCATTCCGTCGCGGCCATGCAAAAGCAGGCCGGCGGAGTATTGACGGGCTCCACGCAGGTCTTTTCTGCCGCAGGCAAAACCTACCTGGTGAGGGTTGCCCCGGCCCGGGGGGAATCCCGCGTCAATCCCGGCGCGTTTGACCGCGTGATTGCCGCCTCGGAGATTTCCAAGAAACAGCTCGGGTGCGACGTGCAGCGGGACGGGATGGGCGGACAATTGATCGGCGTGCTCAAGGCCGACGGAAAACGCGCGAACTGCCCGCCGGCAGGCTTTGCCGAACCCCTCACCGCCATCGCGGAATTCGGCCGGCCCGATCACACCGGAAAAACTCCGGTCACGCTTTCCTTCTACAATCCGCAAAATGCCGATCAGGTCACGGTGGGGTCATCCCGCTTCCCGCTGGCCGGTGACTTCAGCGCCCCACTCGCTTATTATCCGCAACGCAACGAAATCCTCATCGGCATTGCTGCCATGTTGCGTTCGGACCGGGTGGTGGCCCGAACGGGCATCTATTTTTACGAACCCTATGATCCGAACAAAATCCCGGTGCTCTTTGTGCATGGGTTGATGTCGTCGCCGCATGTCTGGCTGCATTTCATTAATGAATTGAATAAGAATCCGGACTTCCGGAAACGCTACCAGGCCTGGGTGTTTCTCTACCCGAGCGGCGCCCCGATTGTGGCCAGTGCCGTTCGTCTCCGTCGCGCCCTGGCCGAGCTGGCTGTCCGCTATCCGCTGCGCAACAACATGGTGATGGTCGGGCATAGCATGGGGGGGATTCTCACCAAAATGCAGGTCAGCAATTCCCGCGACGATCTGTGGAGGGGGATTTTCGGACGAAACGCCGAAAAGGTCAGCGCGCAATTTCCGGCCGATTCCCCCATCAGGGAGGCTTTGTTTTTTAAAGCCAATCCCCACATTGCCCGCGTCATTTTCATCGCGACACCGCACCTGGGAAGCCGGCTGGCCACGCTGCGCATCGCCGGAATCGTCGGATCATTGATCCGGCTGCCCGCCAAAGTGGTCAGCGCGGTTGATCCGAAAGTATTAAAAAGCGTGCTTCGCGGTATTGACCCCTCCTTCCGCTCCCCGCCAACCAGCATCGCCGGATTGTCACCCAAATCCCCGCTGCTGCAAAGCGTCCGCAAACTTCCGCCCACCGTCCCCTACCACTCCATCATCGGAAATCGGGGCCGCACCAACGAAGCCCTGGCCGACAGTTCCGACGGCTTTGTGCCGTATTGGAGTTCTCATTTGCCCGAAGCCAACTCCGAAATCATCGTCCCGACCGGTCACGACGCCTTCAATCATCCCGATTCGGTGGCGGAGGTTCTCCGCATTCTCGCGCTCTGAGTGGCTTCGTTTCCTGAGAAACGCGTTGGCTTTTAACCGGCCGGGAGGAAGGAAAAATCCCTCCGACAGGAAATTGCTTTTCCGGGGCCTTTTCGGCTCTGGCGATTGGAAAAAGAGGTGAGCCCACGATTTCGGAGTGGTGCGGTTTCGTTTTGGGTGCCGGACAAATTTCTTCGGGGAATGCCCCGCAGGGGATGAAATCTCTCCGCCCCGGGTTGGGGCGCACGGCCTTGCGTTCTCCCCAATCATTTTCCGGGCAATCATCCCGCCCGAGTCATCAGAAAATTGTCCCGTCCCCTTGCAGATTTTGTTGCATAAAAATCGTTGCGCAAGGCGTGGGGCGCTCTATCCTATGAACGTGCAACGTGCTTTCTCGCTTGTTGAAGTCCTTGCGGCGATCGCCATCATCGGGTTGATCACATTCCTGGCCATTCCCAATATTTTGCGGGTCAAGGAGGACGGCGAGACCAGTCTGGCCATCTCGCGGGCCGAGGCGATCAACTTGGCCACCAGTTCCTTCATCCAGGCGCAGGGTCTCACCACGGCCTCGAATACGTGGGCGGCCACGACCAACCGCTACAGCCTGATCAGCCCGTATTTGTTCGCCGCGCCGGCCTCTTCGGCCAGCTACATGCCGGCGGGCTATGGCATTTCTTTTTCGACCAATATGCTTTCGAAGGTCATCCTGACAAATTATTCGGGTGTGATCGCGTATTGAGGCATGGAAAGCCGTCTTGTCCGGTCACTCCCGTCCCCGACCCGTCGGGCCTTTTCCTTCGTGGAAATCATGGTCGTCATGGGCGTTTTCGCCATTTTTGCCGCCATCGCCATTCCCATGATTCTGAATGTTGTCCCCTCATCGCAGGCCTCCCTGGCCAAGACCAATATGAACCGCCTGAATCAGGCCATCCTCAAATATAACCAGGCGAATCAGGAAATGGCCGTTTCCGCCCGATCCTCCGCCACAGATGAGGCGGCCGTGATTGCCGCCTTGCAAGACCGGGCGACCAACGGGCCCGCGCCCGGTTCGCCCTATCTTTCCCCCACGCTCTCCGTTCCCACCACGGGGGTCACCACCACCTATCGGGCCATTTGGAACGGTCGGCTCTTTCAACTGGCCAGCCCGGGGGAAACCGGTGACGGTGTGAATTTATTGGAGATCCAGGAATGAGAGACAAAGATTGGCAATGGCTCAAGGAGGCTCTGCAAGGAGCGGGCTTTGAGGCGGGCGATCCGCCCGAGCCGAATCAGGAACTTCACCTCCACCTCGCTCAGGCCAATGGGATCCATCAGGAGGAATCCCTGGAATGGCTCGCAGGCATTTTCCAGATTCTCCCCCTCGACACTCCCCGCACGGCCTGCTCGACCCGGGCCGAGGCCGTTTTCCGCAAACTGGCCACGCCGGGCAGCGAAGACGACGAGGCCTGGATGCCGCTCGGAAATGTCGGTCCGTTGCTGATCTGCGCCCATTACAACCCCGCTTCGGCCGCGTTTTGGAAAGTCCCCGTTGAGTTCCTGGTTCCCGTTCTCATCCCCCGGTCCAAATACGACGCGCTGCGCAAAGACATCACGGAGCGGCTGGATTTCACCCCGCTGGAGAGCCGGGAACCGATCTCTTTTAAAGATCCGCTGCCGCGGAGCGAAGGGCTTCAGCGGGCGCTTGACTGGATGCTGAAAGAATATCCTTTCGAGGAGTCCGAGATGCGGAGTCGGCTCGAAGAGGAGGTCAAGCAGGCTGCCGCCAGCAAACCCGGTGATCTCTATGCCCTCAAAATCCTGTCCCGCGGCCTTGGACTGGCTCTTTATCATCTTTCCACGGACGAGCCGTGTTTCAATGCCGAATACGCGCCCTCCCAAACCGTCTTCCCCGAGTCCCTCCTGGAAAAGCATGGCGTCTATCCGATGTTCTGCGGACGAAAAGTGGTTTATCTTCTCTCCAGCGAGAAAAACAACTTTGCCTTTGAGGATGAATGGCTCTCGGGCGGCAACGATGTCTATGATTTCCGCACCGTCCTGGCCGAAAAGGAGGCCATCCTCGCCGTCATCTCCCGCGAACGCGGCCGCGCTGCCGTCTCAGCGTCCGTGGCCCAGACCGGCGACTTCACCTACTCCGATGTCGCCAACATGGTCGACATCGACCTGCAGGATGTTCAGCGCATCAATCCCGCCAGTATCAATGCCACGCCGGAACAAATCGTCCATTGGGTGCTTTATCGCGCCATCACCGGCCGGGGGAGCGATCTGCACATCGAGAAGTTTTACAACACCGCGCGTTTTCGCGCCCGCATCGACGGCGAACTGAAGGTGATCCACTCCTGCGGCGAGGAAATGCTGCCTCGCTTCATCAGTCTGATCAAAAACTATGCGAACATGGGGCAGCGCCGTCAGGACGCCCAGGATGCGCGCTTTTCCCTCATCCTCGGCAAGCGGCGCGTCGATTGCCGCGTTTCGGCCATCCCCTGTCGGAAGGATTTGCAAAAAATCACCATCCGCTTCCTCGACAAGCAGGATGGCGTGAAAAAATTCACCGACCTCAATCTTTCCCCGCGCCAGACCACCCTCTTCAACGAGGCGATGGGGCGCGATCAGGGACTCATCCTCGTCACCGGCCCGACCGGCAGCGGCAAGACCACCACGCTCTACGCTTTGCTCAACAGCATCAACGCGGACAACATCAATATCCACACCATTGAGGATCCGATCGAATACGAGATCGAGGGCATGAATCAGACCCAGGCCGATCCGTTCAACGGCATCGGTTTTGCCGAGGGCCTGCGCCGCCTCATGCGGGCTGACCCCGACGTGATTCTCATCGGCGAGTGTCGTGACTCGGAGACCGCCACCGCGGCCATCAATGCCGCGCTCACCGGACACCTTGTGCTCACCACCCTGCATGCCAACGACTGTCTGCGCGCCGTCAGTCGTCTCGTTTCCATGGGTGTGCCGCCGTATTTGCTGTCGGATTCCCTCGCGCTTTCCCAGGCGCAGCGCCTGGTCAGAAGACTTTGCACCTTTTGCAAAAAGCCCGCGGCCCTTACCCCGGGGGTGCAGAACATTTTCCAGGCCAATCAGATCTCCATCCCCGCTGACCTGACCGCCATCTACAGCAAGTGCGGCTGTCCGGAGTGCGGCGACACCGGCTACTCCGGACGCATGGCGTTGATGGAACTCTGCCCCGCGGATCACGCGCTGGCCGACTTGATTTCCCGCAGTGCCCCGCAGTTGGAAATGCGCAAAATTGCCATCGAACAAGGCATGCTCACCCTCTATCAGGAGGGGCTGATGCAGGTGCTTTCCGGCAGCACGTCCATCGAGGAAATCAACTGCCTGAGTTACACCGCCATCACGGCCGCCCAGCATGAGGACGAGCCGCCCGATGGCAAGATCGTGGGCATGCCCGTTGAGAGTGAGGTGGTGATTGAGCGGGACATGGCCATCACTCCGAACTAGCCGATAGGCGGCGTGTCGGAGAAAGGGAGGGATGCGGGTTGATTCGTCCCGCCTGCGCGGGACTCAGATCTCCGCGGATGCTCCGGTTCGTGCATCCGAAGAAATTTCTAAGAACTCGCGCTCGAGTACCGCTTCAGCGCCGCCAGCCAGAAGAGGCGCGTTGCGGCGGTGACAAGGGCCGCCGCCAACGTCAGTTGCAGGATCAGCCCGCCGGGTGAGTCTGTGGCGCGGATCAAGAGCCGGGTCGGGATATTTGTCACGACGATGACGGGAATCAGCCAGCTGAAGACGAACTTGAAGGCCCCGCGATAGATCACATCCGGATACCGGCCCAGGTTGAAGATGCTGTAATAACCGTAGATCAAGCCCTGCGAACGCACGATCCAGAAGCTCGCTGCCGCAAGACAAAACAGCACGCTATAGTGGATCATCACGCCGAGGCCCGCGGCGAAGACGTAGAGGGCAATCTGCCCGGCCGTGGGCATGATGTGGAGTTTGATCAGCGCCGTGACGATGAAGGCCACACCCACCAGCGCGTTGACCAGATTATCCAGACCGAACTGTTTGGTCGAGACCGCGAACTGCGTGTCTATTGGCTGCAAGAGCAGAAAATCCAGCCTTCCGGTGCGGATCAATTCCGGCAGATTGGCCAGATTCGCATAGAAGAAAGCCTGGAAAACCTGCCCGATAATCTGGTGCGTCCCGACCAGCAGAACGACTTCCCATTTCGTCCAGTCTCCGATGCGGTCGACGTAGCCGAAAATGACTTCAATAAAAATCACCTGCCCGATGAACCACAGCAACTCCACCGCCATCCAGAGCACAAAATTCGCCTTGAAATTCATTTCCCGGATCAGCGAATTCCGCAGCATGATCGCATACACGCCGGCGTATTTTTTGCACGGCGCGATCACGGGGAATGTTTTTTCAAACGGGCCAGCGCCCGCCGCCCCAGCACCAAAACGCGGTCCATCCCCCTCAGCGTCAGACGCGCTTCGTCCCGCGAGGGATGTTCCACCGAGGTCACCCGGTCGAGATTCACGATGAGCGAACGGGAAAGCCGCGCGAACGGCGGCTGGGGAAATTCCTCCTCGCAGGTCCGCAGCGAGCGGCAGACCAGCAGGGGAGCTTCGCCCGACACATGGAAACGGGTGAAATCGCCCTCGGCCTCCATGGCCACCACCTCGCTCAGGCGCGTAATCATCGTGCGCTGCGGCGTGCGCAGGCAAATCCGGTCCAACGGCTGATAAGGCACGGACTCCTCCGCCTTGGCGCAGACGCCGGCCAGCCGCTTGACCGCTTCGGCCAGCCGTTCGGGCCGCACCGGCTTGAGGAGGTAATCCACCGCCTGCACCTCGAAAGCCCGCGCGGCGTGCTCGGTATGCGCGGTCACGAAGACCACCTTGGGGGCATCCTCCAGCCGCCCCAGCAAATCGAATCCGCTCGCACCCGGCATCTGGATGTCCAGAAAAACGGCATCCGGTTTTTCGTCCCGGATGATTTCCGCCGCCGTCGTCACGCGACCGGCCTCGCCCACCACGGTGACCTCCGGATGCGCGGCGAGAAGTTGCCGGATGCCCTGCCGCGCCAACCGCTCATCATCCACCAGAATCACGCGGAGCATGGTTCGCCCTCCAGTTCCAGTCTTGCGCAGACCATGCCCTCCGCCTCGCTCAGGCTCAGACGGTGACGGTCCGGATAATGCAAATCCAGCCGTCGCTGCAGTATCTCCAGCCCGACACCGCTGCTCGCGACTGGCTGGGAGGCGAGCGTGCCGGTGTTGCGAACCTCGATCACAAGATCGCTGCCGTGCGACTCTGCCGTCAGCGTGACGTGCCACGGCGGTTCGCAGGCCTGATAACTGTGTTTGACCGCGTTCTCCACCAAAGGCAGGAGGATGAAGCAAGGGACTTGCCGGCGGCGGGTCTCTTCATCGGTCGTGATTTCCACGTGCAGTTCCTCGGCGAAACGCGCCTGCTCGATCCGCAGATAAGCCATCATGGCTCCGATTTCCTCCGCCAGCGGAACCATCGTGTCGTGCCGGTGATCAAGCGAATAGCGCAGGTAGTCGGCCAGTTCCCGCACCATCGAGGAGGCCGCGGGCGAGTCCGCCTGCACCACGCTGGCGATACCATTGAGCGCATTGAATAAGAAATGCGGATCGAGCTGGCTGCGCAGGAGCTGCAACTCCATCCGCTGCGCGTCGGCCTGTGCTTGCAGAGTGCGCTGCACGTTGGCCTCGGCCGCCTGCTCCGCCCGGATCCAGAAATACAGGAGGCTCCACGTCATGTACACCAGCCAGAAGAACATCATCCGCAGGAGCCAGAGATCCAGGGGGCTTAGAGCCAGCGTTTGCCACCCGGTGAAAGAGATGAGGAAATGCGCGGCGATCGACTGCACGACCGTGGCCAGCAAACTCAGCACGATGATCCACGCCGCCGTGGTGATGCCAAAGCCGGCGTTTTCCTCCAGCTTGCGGTAGCCCAGCACCAGCAGTCCGGTGAAAATCACACACAGCACCAAATGAAAAAGGGAGATTCCCACCGCCGACTGAACGTCGAGATGCAGCAGCGCACGGCAAAAAAACAGCACGACGAAAATGCCCCACATAATGACATTCACCTGCAGCAGGGAAAGTTTGCGCCAGTCGGGCCAATGCATCCCGCATGTTGCGATGCGGCGCGCGCGGGGTCAACCTGTTGTGAGGTCTCTCCAACGACTTTCCCGCCCGCTTCGCCGACTTTGACAGGAAGTCCGGAAAAACCCGTGCACCATGCAATCCATGCACGCGTTCACCCACCTCACTCGAATCGTTTCCCTGCTTCTCGTTTCCGCCGTCGTGGTTTTCGGCCATGGTGCGATGGCCGATCCCATGAGCCGCGTTTACGAGGTTTTTCTCGAGAATCCAGAGCGGCCCACGACGGACGCCGGCCGCGCCGCCGTGGCCGCCGCCGGCACCCAGGCCTTTTACGACTGGCACGAGGTCAGTCGCCAAATGCCCAATCACGATTATCGCGCGCAAATTCCCGATGGCCAGCTTCCTGGGGCGGGCCGGGCGAAGTATGCCGGCCTGAACCTCGTGCGCACCGACTGGCCCGCCACGCGCCTGCAGGCGGGGCCTTACCGGTGTGTCTTCGCGGCCGCCACGCCTCACGACCCGAGCTATTTCGAGGCCTACATCACCAAGGCGGGCTACGATCCCCGTCAGCCGCTGAAGTGGAGCGACCTCGAGCCGCTGCCCGGTGGTGAGAATGTCCGCCTCGTCGGCAAAAACTACCTCTTCGACGTCAACTTCCCCCAGCGAACCGGACGTCATATCCTTTACGTGATCTGGCAGCGCATTGACCCGGTCGGTGAGGTTTTCTTCTCCACGAGTGACCTCGACTTCGGCGGAGTCAATTACGGCACCCCGTCCCCCACGCCCCAAGTCGCGCCGCCCGTTCCCGGCGATCCCTCCGTCACCCCGTCCCCCACGCCCACGCCCACGCCCACGCCCACGCCCACGCCTGGGGCCACCCCGTCCCCCACGCCTGGCCCAACACCGCTTCCCGGCGCAGGCAGCACGCGTTACGAGAACGCCCTCGTGATCGTGAATTACAAAGTGACCAATGACTGGATCAGCGGGTTCACGGCCGAAGTCACCATCGAGAACAAAACCACCGGGCTGCTCCGCGATTGGTGTCTTGCTTTCCGTCACGCGAACGAACCGATGAGTCCGTGGAGCGCCCGACTCGTCACAAAGTCCGGCGACCGGTATCTCTTCGATGGTCAGCCTTACCTCTGGAACAAGGATCTCCCTGCCAAGGGCAAGGTGTCTTTCGGCTACAGCGGTGCACCCGGCCGCATTACCACCGCACCCACCGAGTTTCTCTTTCAATACGGCATGGTCTGCACCACTCCGGGAGTTCCCACGCCGACTCCCTCTCCGCTGCCGACCCCAACGCCAACGCCAACGCCAACGCCAACGCCAACGCCAACGCCAACGCCAACGCCAACGCCAACGCCAACGCCAACGCCTACGCCTACGCCTACGCCTACGCCAACGCCAACGCCAACGCCAACGCCAACGCCTACGCCTACGCCGATCGCGACCCCCATCCCCGGCTCGCCCAACACCACCGTGGATCTGGGTAACGTCATCGTCTCCTTCAAGGTAAGCAGCGACTGGAACAGCGGCTTCGAGGCCATTGTTGTCATCGAGAATAAAACCGCTGCCGTCATCAAAGATTGGAAGCTCCTCTTCGATTTCGACCGCACCGTCGAATCCCTCTGGAGCGCCCGTGTTGCCTCGAAGGCCGGCAACCGCCACACCTTCGACGCCCAGGGTTACACTTGGAACCGGGACATCCCCGCTCGTGGCAAAGTCTCCTTCGGCTTCATCGGCCGCGCCGGAGCCTTCAAACAGCCTCCAACCAACTTCGCCTTCCAGCCCTCGGGCGGCGGAACCAATCCGACCCCAATACCTACACCTACACCGGCTCCCACACCGGCTCCGACACCAACCCCGGCGCCCACCCCCGCCGGACCGCGTTTCACCATCGAGGATGTGACCGTGGACGAGCCCGTCACCGGTTCCACTACCGCGCAGGTTACCGTCGCGGTCTCACCCGCTCCCACCGCGGTGGTCGGCGTGATGTTCCAAACCAAGGACGGCTCGGCCAAAACCGGAAGCGACTATTCCGCAACTTCCGGCTCCGTCCTGTTCGAGACCGGGGTGACGCGGAAAACCATTCCCGTCACCATCCTCAGCGGCAGCGCCACCGAGGGCCTGGAGACCTTCACCGTCGAACTCACCGCCGCCACCGGCGGAGAAATCGCCCGCCCCATCGCCACCGTCACCATCCGCGAAAAAACCACCGTCGCCGCCAAGTTTAACTACGCCGAGGCCTTGCAGAAATCCCTCTTCTTCTTCGAGGCCCAGCGGTCCGGTGACCTGCCGCAAATCAACCGGGTCAAATGGCGCGGCGACTCCGCCCTGCAGGACGGCTCCGACGCCGGCCTCGACCTCACGGGCGGTTACTACGATGCCGGCGACCATGTGAAATTCGGCCTCCCCATGGCCGGCTCCCTCACCCTCCTCGCCTGGGGAGGCATCGAATACACCTCAGCCTACCAGAGCGCGCAGCAAAAAACCATCCTCCTCGACGCCATCCGCTGGGGCGCCGACTGGATCATCAAGGCCCACCCCAGCGACAATGTCCTCTACGGCCAGGTCGGTGCCGGCGGACCCGACCATTCCTACTGGGGGCCACCCGAGACCATGACCATGGCCCGCCCCGCGTCTAAGGCGGACACCACCAAGCCCGGCACCGAGATCGCGGGAGAATCCGCCGCCGCCCTGGCCGCCGCTTCCATCCTCTTCAAAACCGAGGATGCCGCCTACTCCGCCAAGCTCCTCCAGCACGCCCGCACCCTCTTCACTTTTGCGGACACTTATCGGGGCAGTTACACCACCGCCATCCCGGACGCCGCCGCTTTCTATAACTCCTACTCCGGCTACAACGACGAACTCGTCTGGTCCGCCGCCTGGCTCTACCGCGCGACCGGCGAGATCGATTACCTGATCAAGGCCGAGTCTCTCTACAACCAATACTTCGCCAACGACAGCCTGCGCTGGACTCACAACTGGGACGGCAAGATCTACGGCGCCATCGTTCTCCTCGCTCAGATCACCGGCAAGGACATCTACAAAACCGCCGCTAAAAAATGGCTCGACTACTGGACCGTCGGAGTCAACGGCACCCGCATCAAATACACCACCGGCGGTCTCGCCTGGCTCGACCAATGGGGCTCCCTCCGTTACGCCGCCAACACCTCGCTCCTCGCCTTCATCTATGCGGACAAAGTCGGCGACGTAGGCACCCGCTACCGCGACTTCGCCCGCAGTCAGATCAACTACATGCTGGGCGAAAACCCGAACAACCGCAGCTACGTCGTCGGCTTCGGCAACAACCCGCCGAAGAATCCCCACCACCGCGCCGCTCACGGTTCCTGGAGCAATAGCATCAGCAACCCGACAAACAACCGCCACGTCCTCTATGGCGCCTTGGTCGGGGGACCGTCCTCCGCGGATGATAACGCCTATACGGACGACCGTGCGAACTATGTGACCAACGAAGTTGCCTTGGACTACAATGCCGCCTTCACCGGAGCCGTCGCCCGCATGACCTCCGAATTCGGCGGCACCCCGGCCAGCAACTTCCCCGTGGCCGAAACCCCCGACGACGAATTCTTCGTCGAGGCCTCTGTCAACCAGCAAGGCACCGGCTTCACCGAGATCCGCGCCCTGCTCAACAACCGCTCGTCCTTCCCCGCCCGCGCCACCGATAAGCTCGCCTTCCGCTACTACGTGGACTTAAGCGAACTTTTCGCCGCCGGTTACAACGAGGCCAGCGTCAATGTCACCACCAGCTACACCCAGGGCGCCAGCGCCACCCAGTTGAAAGTCCATGATGCCGCGCGCAAAATCTACTACACCGAGATCAGCTACGGAGGGGTCCGCATCGCCCCCGGTGGCGGTGGCGCGTATTGGAAGGAAACGCAGTTCCGGCTTGCCCTGAAGCCCGGCGTCTCCGTCACCGCGTGGAATCCTGTGAACGATTTCTCTTATTCAGGCCTCACCGTTGGCAACCAAAGCACCAAGAAGACTGAACGCATTCCGGTCTTCGAGGATGGGAAGAAACTCAGCGGGTTGGAGCCGTGAGTTTGGAGGGACGCCGGGGACGACGTCCCTCCGATGGATCAGGCTCGAACCTCTGGGTGAAATGTGCCCGACGGGCTCCCTACGACGCGATGGCGTGGCGGGCGGCGAAGAAACGTTCCATGCGGACATTCAGGTCCTCGTAGAAACGCTTTTTCATCATGTCCAGCACGGCCAGTTTTTCCGGCGTGTTGTCGCGGACGGCCTGCTGCTCCATCGAGAGTTTTTCGTGGAAGGCTTTTTCCATTTCGATGAGCGAGGTGAGGAACTCGCGGGCGGCGCGGGTGTGTTCCACCCCATCGAGCAGGGCGTCTTCCAGCGGTTTGTTGCGGGTCACGGCCACGAGGTTGCCGGCGGCGAGCTGGTTCATGTAGCGGCTGTGGCTGGTGAGAAAGGCGCTGTGCTCGGAGTCGTAACGTACTTCGTCGCGGTCGAGCAGGCGGTCGTAGGGGCCGGGTTTGCAGAAAAACTTCAGCATCACCGGGATGGTGTCCACGAGGATGAAGAGCATGGTGAGAATCGCGTAGGTGGCCATGGCGAATTTCCCGCCGTCGTCGCCGGCGCGGAAGAGCTGATGCAGGGCCAGGGTCTGGGTGAGGATGTCGCGGCGGGGTTCGGCCTGCAAACCGGCGAGGCGGACGGCTTCGTCTTCGCGGCGGCGGGTGAGATCGGCCTGGGCGCCCTGGAGTTCCCCGAGGCGGGAATCGATTTGCTGACGGAGGGTTTCGCGAATCTGGTTTTGCTGGCCGACGAATTGCCCGGCCTGATCCTGCTGCACTTTCTCCCGCAGGGATGCCACGCGGGCATCTTCCGCTTTTTGCCGTTCGGACTGGGTGGCGAGATTGGCCTGGAACTCCGCCGTGGTGGTCTCCGCGGCCTGCCGGGCCTGGGATTGGAGGGCGGATTTCTCCGCGCTGAGGTGATCGAGCAGGCCGCCGAGCCGGATGGCCTCGGTGCGGCGCCAGGCCAGTTGATCGTCCTGGATGGAGCGGGCGCGGGGTCCGAGTCCGACGAGGCCGCTGCGCTGGCCATTGACCTCGCGCTCGAAATCCGTCTGCCAGGTGGAAAGCTCGGCTTGGATTTTGGTGTATTGGGGCGAGAGGGTCGCGATCTCCTTCTCCACCGCGGCGAGGCGGGTCTGGGCGGACGCGGTGGCGTCATCCACCGCCTTTTTCAATTCCTTCTGCTGCGCGGCGGTGAGGCCGGGGATGGGCGCATCGGTGACCTCGGAGGCGATGAGAAACTTGGCGTCGAAGGTTTGATTCCATTTTTCCCGCTGCTTGGCGATGGCGTCTTCAATCGCGGTGATGCGGGTGGCCATGGCTTCGCGCTCCCTGGCGAATTCGGCGCGGACGCCCTGGGCCTCGACCGCGCGGGCTTTCTCGATCACCGAGGTGACCGTGTCTCGAAAAAGCAGCAGGACCAGCGGGTGGGCGATGGTCATGCCCATGAGGATGGCGACAAAAAACCGCAGGGTGAATTGGGCGAGTTTGCGCGGGAGGGAAAGGAATGGCCGGTAGCTGGCCAGCAGGGCACGGTCAATCGCCAGAATGATGAACGACCACACCGCCGCCACGGGAAAGATGACCGCATAATTCGTGGTGAGGGTGGACAGCGCATAGGAGCAGGCGATGAAGGCGAAGAGACAGGGAACGAGCACCGTCGCGCCGAAGGCGACATATTTGCGTTGTTCCCAGCCCGGGCAGGTCTCCAGCGTTTCTGTGCCCGCGCCCGAGAGCCAGAAGAAGGCGCGCTTGAAGGAGGAACGTTGAGGCATACCGACCGGAGGTAATCACATTTTGCCCGAAAGGCAAATGTCGCCGCGGTTTTTCCGCGGAGTCTGGTGGCGGTTACTCTAATCCAACCACTCCGGCAACGAAGACCCGAGGGACTGGGTGCTGTCGTCTATGCGGTTCCTTGAGGAGGGGGAAGAGGAAAAGCGGGGAATGCAAAGGGGCCTTCCTTCTTGCTCCGCCTTGCGCGAAGCCTCTCTTTCCGGCAGATTGAGACCGCTATGAAAACCACGGAGACATCGCCCTGGCCGGAGAGAATCCCCGCTTCCCCCGAGTTGGTGGAAAAGGCGGAAGCTTTGGTGCGCGAATTTTCCGGCTGCTTTTGGTTCCGGCATCCCGAAGCGCGGGTGCGCTACCGGGACGATCTCCCCCTCGTGGTCGAGCATCTTCGGGACTACGGCGACAAAAAGGCCTGGGCGGCGGCGCAGGAATTGCAACGATGCCTTTAACGGATTTCCAGCGCCGTGTGCTCGAGTTTCTGGTCCGCAATCGCAGCGAGGCCAGTCATTTTGCCGGCGGGCTTGTGCTCAATGCCGCGGACGACTCGGCGCGCTATTCTCACGATTTTGATGTCTTTCACGATGCGGTGGAAGACTTGGTGCGGGCCAGCGAAGCCGATGTGCGTACGCTTCAGGACGCCGGATGGGATGTGGTCAAGATCAATCGCGATGGGGCCTGGGACAAACCCGTTTCGTTTCGCAAGGCTGTGATCAAGAGTGGCGCGGACACGCTCGAACTCGACTGGGCGCATGATTCCGCGTTTCGCTTTTTTCCCATCCTGCCCGATCCGCTGCTGGGCTGGCGGCTGCATCTTTTCGACATCGCGACCAACAAAGCCCTGGCCCTCTCGGCCCGCACGGAGACGCGCGACTACGTGGATATCGTCGAGCTGGGCCGCATTTATCCGCTGGAGGTCATTCTCTGGGCCGCCTGTGGAAAAGACCCCGGCTTCAATCCGCTTTCCCTGCTGAAAATGGTGATTCGTTTTGCTAAGATTGATCCGGCCAAGCTCGAAGAAATCCAGGCTCGTAAACTCGATCCCTTTGCCCTCAAGGAGGAATGGATTGCCATGGCCGACCGCGCGCGGGAGGAAATGACTTTGCTGGCCAACGAGCAGCTTGACCTGCCCATCGGCGTGGCTTTTGTCGACGAACGCGGCGAACCGGGGTGGCTCCGCGCCAATCCCACCTTGCGCATTCATCCGCCGTCGCTGAGGGGTTGCTTCCCCACGGTGGCAACCCAACCAAACTCATGACAAAAAAAATCACCCTGCTGGAAAACATCCTGCGCGCGCACGCGCCGCTGCTGGTGGCGTATTCGGGCGGGGTGGACAGCGCCTGTTTGCTGGCGGCGGCCCATCGCGTGCTGGGCGAGAAGGTGGTAGGCGTGATCGCGGATAGTCCGAGTTTGCCGCGGCGGGCTTTGCAAGAGGCCTTGGAAGTGGCGGCGGGTTTCGGCGCGACGGTTGAGGTGGTGGCGACGCAGGAATTCGAGGACGACCGCTATCTCGTCAATCCGCCGAACCGGTGCTATTTCTGCAAGGCGGAGTTGTTCACCCGCATGGATCAAATCGCGCGGGATCGCGGTTTTTCCGCGATTGCCTATGGGGAAAATGCGGACGATCCGGCCCACTTGCGGCCGGGTTCGCAGGCGGCGGCGGAGTTTGCCGTGCTGGCTCCGTTGAAGCAGGCCGGGCTGACCAAATCGGAAGTGCGGGAACTCTCCCGCGCCTGGGGTCTGCCCACGGCGGACGCGCCGGCTCAGCCGTGTCTTTCCTCGCGCATTCCGCACGGCACGCCGGTCACGCGCGAAGCCATCGCGCTGGTGGAGCGGGGGGAGGAGTTTGTGCGCTCGCTCGGATTCCGTATTTTTCGCGTGAGGTATCTGGATGGCGTGGCGGCGGGTGCGCGGGTGCAGGTCGCGCCGGACGAGATGGCGGCCTTGAGTGAGAGGCGTGGGATTCTCGAGGAAGGATTGCGCCGCGCGGGTTTCGGTTTTGTGGAGATTGATCCGCTGGGTTATCGTAGCGGGGTCTGACCGGTTGAAGGGCGGCGGGCCCTCGCCGCCCTGAGAGAAATACGGACGCGAGGGCCCGCGTCCCTCCAATGATTCCAAGATTTTTCCCAATCATGAGCGAAGCGCCAAAGGCCTTTCGGGCGCGCATGGCCGGGCATAACCGCAATTGCTGGCTGGCGGCGGCGCTGAGTCTGGTGGGGGCTTCGCTGGTTTGGATGGTTTTCGGCGCGATCTTCGTCGGCGGGGTCCTGCTTTTTGAGGCCATCCGCACCGGTGACACGAATATTCTCAAGCCGCCATGGTGGATCTATCCTGCCGGGGCGGCACTCGTGCTTATCCTTTTCATCCTGGCGGCCTGTGACCGTTGGATCCATCGCTACCGGCCTCCGTCGGACCGCGCCATCATCGGCTGGCACGTGATTCCCGATGTATTGTTTCTGCCGGCCAGCATGACGTTTGGCCTTTGGGATCATCTGGCGGCGCGGGTCCGGCTCTCGCGATCCGAGCGCGGGGAGGCCTGGCGTTTACTGCTGGCCATCTGGCAGATGGAGCGGCCGAGCACGGCGCTGCTGGGGTTCGAGTTTCCCGATAGCCGCCGGTTGGGGAAGATTCTGACGGCCTTGCAGCTTCTGGGCTGGATCGATTTGTACAGCGCGGACGAGGAGTGGTATTACCGCGTGCGTACCGACGAGGAGCGGAACCTGCGGGCGATGCTGCCGGAGGAAACGCCGGGTTAGAGCAGTCTAAGAAAATGACGTAGCTGACAATGGGAGGGTTCGACCTCCGGGCGAACCGCGGCCCGCCCGGAGGTCGGGCCCTGCCGGGTGTTCCTTCCGCGGCGACAGTATTTCTCAAACTGCTTTAGCGGGCGAGGAAGTCTGCCGCCGCGGCCTGCCCGGAGGTCCAGGCGGATTCGATTTTTCCCTGCAAGAAGGCGTCTCCAATGAGGTAAAACCCCGTCGTGCTGCGCCGGAAGGCCCGGTCGGCCAGCGGTTGCGCGGACCGCGCGAACCTCCAGCGCTGGATGTGCCGGGGTGTCAGGGATGAGAGGGTTTCCGGATCCAGTGCCGCCGCATCGTGCAGAAGGATCCGGGCGGCGGCGTCAAGGTCGCCATCGCCATGGCGGTCGCTGAACTCCGCCGAGCCGTGCAGAACGATAAACCGCCGGGCCGGTCTCTCGCGGCGTTTGCTGAAATCCGCCCCGATCCAGGCGAGGTTTCCCTCGCGCCCCTGCACGCCCCGCCAGGCCGGATCCGGGCCGCTGGTTTCCGCAATAACGGCCAGGCAGGATTCGATCGGCGACGCCGTCAGCGCTTCTTGCCGGACGCCGGCAACCTCTCCAGCGAAGGTCGCGGTTTGCGGCATGGGCGCGGAGCAAAAAACCGTCCCGGCGTGGAAGATGGCGCCGCCCTCACATTCCAGGACAAATTCGTCCCCGTCGGGCTCCACCCGAATGACCCGGTGTTCGCGCCGGACGTCCAGCCCTTGGCCCAGACTTTTAGCCAGCGCCGTCATTCCGTCCGCGCAGGCGAAACGCGGATGGGCATCAGCGGAATCCGGCGGTTGGATCCGCCCGTTGGCGGCCTGAGGGAATCCGCGGCTCCACTCGAAACACACGCCGGCTTGCAACCAGTCTTCGGTCTGTTTTTGAAAGGCCCCGGACCGCGCGGTGAAAAACTGGGCCCCGTGATCGACCGGAATCCCATCGATCCGACGCGTGGCCGCGCGACCGCCCAGGCCCCGGCTTTTGTCCAGCACCACCATCCGGCGGCCCGCGGCGGTCAGGGCGCGGCCCGCGCTCAGGCCGGACAGGCCTGCTCCGATGATGCAAACATCGACGGAAGAATGGTCCATGCCGTCCCGTTACGAGACAAGCTGCGTTTGGGATATTGGCGGTGGGGAGTTGGTTTCGCCCGCCCTGCCCTTGCGAATCACGGCCAGAATGACAAAGGCAATTTCCACGACAACGAAGAGCAAAGCCCAGCCGAAGCCGCCCGTGCCGAAACCATAGCTGTGCAGGCCGACACCGAGGACGAAGTTCACCCCATACCACGCCATCAGCACGCCCAGAAAGGCCAGCACGGAACCCACGGCCAGGCCGAAGCCGCCCCACTTGCCGGCGATGCGCCCATGCAGCACGATGAGGTAGCCGAGCAGCGTGATGAGCGCCCAGGTTTCTTTCGGATCCCAATCCCAGAAACGTCCCCAGGAATAGTTCGCCCACACTCCGCCCAGGATCGTCCCGGCCGCCAGCAGAAGGACACCGACCTGAAGGGTGCGGTAGAGGTTGTTGTAGAGCGCGGCTTCCGGTTTGCGGCCCCGGATCACCTGGCCGAGCGCGATGTGGGCGATGCCGAGGGCGAGAGCAAACGCGGCATAACTCAGCGTGATCGAGGTCACGTGGGTCGAAAGCCAGAAATTATCCCGCAAGACCGGCACGAGCGGATTGATGGCGGGGTTCAGCGCCACCGGCTGGGTGTCGGCCAGGATGAGCGAGACCACTGCCACCGGCAGCGCACCGAGAAGAAATGCGCGGCTGCGATAGATCGCCTCGAAGATCAGCGCGAAGAAAATCGTGCCGAAGGCCACCCAGATCACCGATTCGTACATATTTGTGACCGGACCGCGGCCGCTGATGAGAATGCGGGCGACGAATCCGGCCAACTGCAAAAGAAAGCCCAGCCCGGCGAAGAACCAGGCTGCCGCATAACCCCGGCGCGGGCCCGCCGCCAACAGCGCGATCCCCGCCACCACGTAGCAAATCCAAGCCCAGCGGAACGGATGGATCTTTTGGTACAGCGTTTCCAGCTTGATCCGCCAGGCCGGTGGCTGGAACTGCGGCTGGATGCCGGCCATCGCCCCACGAAAGGCTTCCGCCGCCCGGGCAAAGCCGGCCTCATTCCCGGCCATAAATGGCATCTGCAACGAGGCAATGACGACCGGCGGCAACAGGGCCCAGGTTTTGTCGGCCGCCTCGGGATTGGCCACGAAGCGGAAAGCCGAGCCGTTGACCAACGATTCAAATTCCGCCAGACGCAGCCCGACCTCCGCGGCCTCCTTGGGCAGCCCGCTCAATCGCTGATTCCCCGGCCGCGCCCGCAGGGCCTGCGCCTCGGACAGCAACTCGAGCAACTTTTCGTTGGTGGAAAGTTCCTGGTAGGAAAACAGCTTGCGGGTCAAATCGAGGCCGGTCGCCTCCTTCAGCGGCTTGTGGTTGACCAGAACGACCGGCTGCGATTCCCAGCCCTCCGGATTGAGCCACAGGGTCGTCACCACTTTGACGGCATCCAGTTTTTTGCCGTCCACGGTCAGGGAGGTCTTTCCGGACAGCGCAAGCAGGGATTCCTGGGCGAAGACGAGGTAGGGTTTTTTGCGCCCGCCTTCCTGGATCGGCACTTCTTCCAGCGGCGAAAGGTCCAGCGCGCAAACCGTTTGTGCGGCCAGGGCAAGAATGAGAAAAACGCGGGTCATTGGCGGAGGGAAGGTCGTCGTAATGTCACGCCACTGCAAGCGGGAAGGTTTCCCCGTTGCGAAGCAAAGGCGGCGGGGGTATCTAGTCCCCGATGATTTTTGCCGTTCCGCGTATTTTGTTGATTGCCGGATTGTGCTGTACCGCGATTCTTTCCGCCCCGGCGCAGATGCTGCCGCCCACGGTTCCGGCCACCGCCCGCGTGGAACCGGGCTTGGAAAAAGCGGTGAAATGGAAATGGCAGGCCGCTCCCTCCCATCCGAAGGACTGGGGCCTCGAACTTCCGACCCTGCTCCGGCCGGCCCGGGCCGCTGATCCTGCGTCGGCGCCCCTCACGGACGCCACCACCGACTCCTACGAGGTCCGGCGGGGCGACGCCCTCATCCTTATTGCTAAAAAATTCGGGATCACGGTCGCGCAGTTGAAGGCCTTTAACGGCCTGACCAAGGACACCATCATCGTCGGCCGGATTTTGAAGATTCCCACGCCCGCCGAAGCGGCGGTGCTGCTTCCCGCGCCGCCGCCGAAAGCGGGACCGCCCACGGCCGCTCCCAAGCCCGTGCCGGATACCATGGCGGACAATGTGCTGCTCCAGGTTTTTCTCGACCGCGGGCAATTCTCCACCGGACCGATCAACGGGATGGCAGGCCCGGTGTTTCAGCGGGTGCTCCAGCTCTATCAAAGCGTGCACCCGGATTTGAAGGATTCCCAGATCCTCCTGGCCAAGGCGCGCGCGGTCGTGGGGGATGCCTTCACCACCTATACCTTGAAACCGGAGGATTTCCGGTTCATCGCCCCGCCCAAGGTGGAGAGAGTTCTTCCGCCCCAGCCCGGCGCAGCCAAGACGAAAACCAAGGCCAAGCCCGCGCCGGCCGCCACGCCGCCTCCGACCTTCGAGGAACTCGCTGCCGCCCCCATGCTGGCCTACCGCACGCCGTGGGAGTTCGTGGCCGAGCGGTTTCATTGCGACGAATCGTTTCTGCGCAGGGTGAACGACAAGGTCAAAATCGCCCCGCTGGCCGGGACCGGGTTCCGCGTGCCCAATGTGATTCCCTTTGAAATCGAAAGACCGTTGGAAAATCCCATCCAGCCCCAGGCCGAGGCGCAGGCCCCGGTGACCGCTGCCGTGATCGACCTCTCGCTCATCGTGATTTCGCGGGGCGGCGTGCCCGTGGCGGCCATGCCCATGTCGGTGGCGCGGCCCGGACTGCGGGGCAAGGATTCGTGGACCATTTTCGAGGCCATTCCGCATCCGCGCCTGGTCACCCGGCAGGAACCGACCGAGCCGCCGCGTCCCTCAAACAATTTATTCCGGGGAGCCTATCCGTCACCGACCCCCGTGCCGGTGAAACCCGAGATGGTGCCGGAGAGTCAGCTCCCGCCCGGTCCCAACAATCCCGCCGGCGTCCTCTGGCTCAAGCTGGCCAAGACCGGCAGCACCGCGCCGCCGCCCTTCGGACTGCACGGCACCAGCATCCCCGATCAAATGACGACCGAGCAGAGCATTGGCTGGCTGCGGGTGACAAATTGGGACATTGTGCGCGCCGCCCGCCTCCTGCCTGTCGGCACCCTGCTGCAATGGAACAGCCCGGGCCCAGAGGGACCTGCGCCGGTCTCCGACCCGGTCCCGACCGCGCCACCCATCGCCCGGCCTCCAACCCTGGCCCTTCCCTGAGAAGTTTCAGGTCGGGCATTTTCGGAAAACTCACGTTTTCCGAAACCCGTTCTCCGGCTCAATTCGCGTTCCGGTCCCTCGCCGCCCTCCGCGAAAAATCCCTCACGCCTTCTGGCGTTTCGGCGGCTCCTCCGCCGGCTTGAAGTCCACCTGCTGCTTGAAAAAATCCACCTTGGCCACCGCGACTTCGATTTCGTCGCCGACCCGGTAGGTACGCCGGGACCGGCGTCCGGTCAGGCACCCGCGGGCGGTATCAAGGATGTAAAAATCTCCTTCCAACGCCGAAACATGGATGAGTCCGCTCAGGAGATATTCCGGCAGTTCGACGAAGAGCCCGTAATTGCGCACGTCCAGAATCCGCGCCTGGAAAGTCTGACCGGTGCGCTTGGAAACCTGGTTGTTGAAATACTCCAGCTTTTTGAGCTTGGTCGAATCCCGCTCGGCTTCCTGCGCGACCCGCTCGGTGGCCGAGATATGCTCGGCTGTGGCGCCCAGCGCAGTGGATTCCGGGCCCTGCTTGCCGCCCAGCAGGCGTTCCAGGGAACGATGCACCACCAGGTCGGCATAGCGGCGGATCGGACTGGTGAAATGCGCGTAGTCGTTTTTGTTCAGTCCAAAATGACCGAGGGGTTCCGGGGCATAGCGGGCGCGTTTGAGGCTTTTCAGCAGGGCCAGCTTGATGGCGTATTCCTGCGGCTTGCCCTTGGACTGAGCCAGCAGCCGCTGCAATTCCGGGCGGTTCGAGAGATCGCCGCATTTGAGTCCGTTGGCCGCGGCCACTTCGCGGAACTCGACCAACTTCTCCGCGTCGGGTTTTTCATGCACGCGATAAACGGTGGGCTGCCGGCGGTTCTTGAGTTCCCGGCCCACCACCTCATTCGCCAGCAACATCAACTCCTCGATGAGCTGGTGGGAAATGTCGTTCTCGATTTTTTCGAGGCGGACGGGTTTGCCCATTTCATCGAGCCAGACTTTCACTTCCGGAAAATCGAGATCGAGCGAACCGTGGGCAAAACGTTTCCGGCGCAGGAACGAGGAAAGCTCCCACGCTGTGTGCAGGCGGCGGGTCACTTCATCATGCGCCGGCTTTTGCAGATGAGCGAAGGCTTCGCGGTAGGTCAACCGCGCTGCGCTGCGGATGATGGTGCGGGCGAAGCGCGCCGAATGGATTTTCCCCTCGCGGGTGATTTCGGCGAAAACCGAAAACGTCAGCCGGTCCTCATGGGGTCGCAGGCTGCAGATGCCGTTGCTCAAGGCCTCCGGCAACATGGGAATCACGCGGTCGGCCAGATAGACACTGTTGCCGCGCGCATGGGCCTCGCGGTCCAGGACACCCTTGGGCCGCACGTAATGGGAAACGTCCGCAATATGGATCGATGCCCGCCAGCCGTTTTCCGTCCGTTCGACCTCAATGGCGTCGTCGAAATCCTTGGCATCATCCGGATCAATCGTCATGATAAAACGCCCGCGCAGATCCTCGCGCCGGGCCGCTTCCGCCGGATCGATCTGCGGGGAAATCCCCTCGGCCTCGCGCAACACCTCGGGCGGAAACTGCGTGGGCAGGCGGTGCTTTTTAATGATGGCCAGGATGTCCACGCCCGGCCGGTCCGGCGGTCCGAGTACTTCCACCAAATGGCCTTCCGGATTGACGTGCCGCGAAACCCAGGTGTCCAGCCGCGCCACCACCTTGTCGCCGATGTCGGCATGGAGTTCGATCGTCGGAGCGGGAACGTACAGGTTGTGGATGAAGCGCGGATCGTCTGCCACCACGTAAAAGAAGTTTTTCGTTTTCTGGAGCGTGCCCACCACGGTGTCATTGACCCGCTCAAGAATGCGGATCACCCGCCCCTCCAGGCGGGCCGGTTGCGCGGTCTCGCCCCGTCGCGGCGGCGGAGCCGGCCGGGCCGGATCGATCCGCGCCACCACCCGGTCGCCATGCATGGCGGTGAAGGTGTTTTCTCCGCTGATGTAGAGGTCGGGCTGGCCGGCCGTTTCGTTCAGCACATGGGCCGTTCCGCTGGCGTGAAATTGAATCGTTCCGGTGAAGAGATCGGCATCCTTCGGAATGATGTAGCGGTCCTTGCGGATGCGGGCCACCGCCCCCTCCAGTTCCAAATGCCGCAGCAGGTCACCCAGCTTGCCGCGCTGATCCGCAGGCAGGTTGAGCGTCTGGGCAATCTCGGTTTTATCGAGAGCCCGGGCGGAGAGAAGTTTGAGAATTCGGGAGCGAAGATTGTCTTTATCACGGCGTTCGCCCGCCGGTCGTTTATGCCTGAACACACCCTTCCATCGTCGAAAGCCCTCCCTTCATGCAAGAAAATGCTTGCCCCGGTCTGCCGGCGGTTCCACCTTTAACGGGCTAATCAAACATGAAATCCTCCCGCGCCTTCACCCTGATCGAACTCCTCATCGTGATCGCCATCATCGGCATCCTGATGTCCCTGCTTTTCCCTGCGGTGAACGCGGCGATTGATTCGGCCCGCAAGGCCCAGGCCAAGAATGATGTCACCCAAATCGCCACGGCCGTTTTTGCCTATGAGACAGAGTATGGGCGTTTGCCAGCGACCAATTCCGGCGCGCAAAATGTCGGATCGCCTGTCCTTGCTGCTCTCATGGGTTCAAACGTCAGCTCTCTTAATCCGCGTCTGATTGTTTTCCTCGAAGTCAATAACGCAAAGAAGGGTAAAAGCGGCGTCTCTAACGGCGCTTTCGTTGATCCTTGGGGAGGAAGTTACAAAATTGTTTACGATGAAAATTACGACAACTCGGTCACGGCTGGCACCAATGGCAAAACCATCCGGAAAAAAGTGGGTGTATGGAACGTTCCCAGTTCCCAAACCCCTGTCCCCTCTGCTTCGCAGCAAAAGCGTCGCTACGTGACCTCCTGGGACTAGAAAGCTCTTCGCGGGTGTAGTTCAATGGCAGAACGCCAGCTTCCCAAGCTGGACACGAGGGTTCGATTCCCTTCACCCGCTCTCTCCCCTGATTTTCAGGGACTTACACAATTTCATTATCCTTAGGATGCCGAAATAACAACGGAAATAACAACATGACTTCCCATTTCGGAGATGTTTTAGGATGTCTTGGAAACGCTTTATTTCTTACCAAACATCACTCACGTTAATTGTCGTGAAGAGGAAAAGTGAGAGAACTTCTATTTCGCGTAGAAAGGAACCGATCGTCGTCCGTTCAGATTCCGAGGCAATTGTCGGGTTGGAGATGAACCCGGAAGTTTCGAATCCAGAATGGTGGAAGTCTCAAAGTGTCGTAGCCTTCTACAAGGTGGTCCAGAAAGGGAAGAAATCGACGCCCAGCCGAACCGCCCGGGAACTTGCGGTAGAACTCGCAAATCAAATTACTGCCTTTCAATATCTTGAAAAGGTCTTCACCGACGGGTGCCCTGAGTTTCCATATTCCAAGTCGGGCATGTATCCGCTGTCAAAGCTCTTCCAGGGCAGAACCGTCTTCGCCCCCTCTGGTAGTTGGCGAAGGAAGGTCGAACTGCTTGATGAGCTCAGGGAGGACACCGTCTCGGCCTGGGTGGATGCTGCATGGGACTTCCTTGTAGCAGTAAGCCCAGACGAACAACCCGAACTGAACACAACACTTTGTCGTGGCACCCACCGGATTTGCAATGTTCGACGCCAACGCCGAGATCCTTACTACGAAGACCCCGCTACCGGGAAACCAATTACCCGCACTAGCCCGGGGATTGGAAGGGCTGATTTAAAAGAAGCGCTAAAAGTGGCCTTCAAGGATGTTGCTGTCGGTGGTTCCTCCCGATTTCGGGACAGGACAGCTTCCCCGACTTTTGTGGTCGAAAACAGGTAATCGCGGATTCTGATCGGCTGCAGTTTGCTGCCCGAATGCGAAATTCAGCAACCGACAAAACACAACATAGAATTCGTCGACTCTCACCGACGACAACGGAGTTACTAAGAGAGCGAATCGACCAGCTTCCTGTGTGGGTGCGAGCACCAAGAATAGGCGTGGAATACTTTTCGGGATTCTCTCGGAGCAAGCTCTACGAACTCGCCGCAGGCGGCCACATCCGCTCGGTTTCTAGCCGCAGTGTCACGCATCCTTCGGCTGGCGTATTCTGCATCACCTCGGATCCCGGGAATTCCCGTTGGAAAAAGTCGAAGAGGTAATCCTCGATTTCCTGCGGCTGGATATAGCGACCCTTTTCACGATCCTCCGAGATGCGCCGCTGAAGTGCCTCCATCCGGGTATTTGAGCTGGATCATCACCTGTGGCCCCGCCATACGCCACTTGCCTGTGTATTGTCCTGGCTTCGCCGGATTCGGGCGGTCCGTCACCCATTGGTCGGGTTGGAAGGGGATATCTGGTTCTGTCGGCATGCGATCAGGTTACTTTTCCGGCATAGTCCACTACCAGTGCTGCAAACTCTGCCCCACTGATCGCGTGGATTTGTTTTCCGTGCTTCTCTGAAAGCCGCTGCGCATGGTCTTCAAAGTCATCAGCGAATTCTCCAGAAGTGATGAACCAGCCGATAGCGATTCCCTCTTGCTTGAGACCATCCACAAAGTGGTCGAGCCAGTGTGCCTCCGTCTTTGACCGATGATACTTTGCTTGCACACCGATGACAATCTCCGTTGGCCCGATTGCGAAAGCAGCCCGGATATCCACCCCTTGATCCTTCCTTCGCGGGATGATAGCACATTCCACAGCCCCCATGCCGAGAAGAACCTTCTCGATCAAATGTTCAAATCCTCTCTCGTCCATGTGCCCTGAGAGAATTTCCCTCAGTGCTGCATCTCCAAGCGTTCGACGGAGCCCCGCCCCAAAGAGCTGCTTCAGTTCTTCCTGCTCATTCCGATTTTTACCATTGGCACCGAGCGAAAGCACCTCGGCGATCTCAGTCACAAGATCAATGGCCGCAGCCGTCGTTTGCTGCGTCTTCATCCTTGAACGCAGTCCTGATTTTGCCAGGTCGCGTGAGATCGGCTGCTTTCCGTTGAGCCACTTCACCGGTCGGCAACCCTCCTCGATAGACTTTCTCTCCGCTTCTGCTCGGAAGAAGTTCAATAGGACAAGACGGCGCACGCCCGAACCCCGCTTGTCCATTGGAATGTTGTCGTTGCTGCTCAGGGAATACTTGAAGAGATCTTTCCACTTCGGTTTATCCCGCAATGATGCCGACAGCTCTGAGGCCAACCCTGGGTTCATCTCCTGTAGCTTCGCAAGCGTTCGATTTGCAACGTTCTGAACATGGGCTTCGACGTGAGCCGTCAGCTTGTCCAGGTCCTCCTGCACAGCGCTCAACGCGGTTTCGACAGCTATCCCCATGGGGGTTTGCGCTTCTTTGTCTTTATCGCTGCTTGACCGGTCGGATATGAACAGAGCGCACATGGGCAGGTGCCTCAGAAGCTGATTCCACAGCGTCGATGAATCGTTCTTTGACACTGAGATGCCGGTGTCCTGACAGGTAAACTTGTCGGAGCGCTCCACAATGGCTTTCCGAATCCTGGCCTTGACGCTGGCTTCACCTTTTTCCAGCTCGACCCCCAACTCTCCGGCCAACTTCTTGAGCTCCGGAAGAGTAAGGGTGAGCAGTGAGTTACCGTTGGTGTCCACGGGATGCTGGTCAGCTTCAATCGTAATCGTCGGGACGATTTTTGTCTTCGTGCAGTCATAGATCTTCGTGATCCGCAGTCGGCCCGTTTCAGTCAGAACTCGCTCGTCTTTCAGGGAGGTTTCAAAGCTGTCATCCAGGATTACTTTTTCCGGCAGATTTTCATATTCGCAAGTGATCCGAACCTTGTTTGGCTCACCATTTACGGACCCGTCCCCTTGATCAATTTTGACTCCTTCTCCTTCGTGGAAAATTGTGATCGCAGCGAGAATCGTCGATTTGCCAATGTCGTTGCGCCCTATCAGCCCCGTAAAGTCATCAACCTCGATTGCCAGTGGCTTCGCAAAGCCACGCAAGTTTTCAATTTCAAGTCGGCGCAATTTCATTGCTACAGTTCTCCTTGAAAAGCTCGGTGCTGCAGGGACGTGAAGAGGGCGTCCAGTTCGACCTGTGATGTTCGTTGATCCGTCTTCAGTTCCTCCGCCGCCGACACTCGACGGGCGAATTCGCGCTGCAGTGAGATGGGGGGAATCGGGACCGCAAGATTTCGCAACAGAGCTAGATTAATGTTCTTCTGAGCCGACTCCGGGGCGGCATCTTCCAGTGACTTCTGTAGGAAGGATAGCCAACTGCGCACGAACTCGACCGTTGCAGAGTCTTCAGCACGGAAACCCACGATGCTGTCAGGGAAGCAAGCGTCGAACTTAAGAATGCCGGTCTTCGCGATATTCGCCGCAATCGTGATGCACAAGGTTCCCGCTGGCCACATCTTGCTCTGCTGTAGCCCGACTTCTGAATAGGTGCTATGGCATTTGCGAATGTAGCCGTTGCAATTTGCCACTTCGCCTGTCTGCACCAGCGGATAAGGCCGAGTCCGTGGTAGTTGATCTTGCGTCCATCGGGCAGTGCCATCGACCACTCGCTCTTGATCAGTCGATGGTTGCGAAGCGCCTCGCGCCGGGTGCGCCAGAGCCAGTGATAACCTCCTCCGTCTGCGGCCAAAGTGCAGGTGATTTCACGAGACTCGCGATAGGTTGGGCGATCCCCTTCGAGTGCGCGCCAGAGCAATGTCTGCCGAATGCCGTTTACGATGGGGTGAGTATCGAGGACTTCCTGAACGCCGCAAGTGCCGCCGTCCGGATCTTCCTCCCAGAAATTAAGATCCGCACAACGCAGGGCATACATGAGCCCCTTGTGGTGACGATGATCAGCGGGGGAGACCAGAGTCACATTGTGTCCTGCTGTGGTGTTTAGGATGGCGAAGTGCGGTTTGAATGGGTCGTCCAGGACGTAGCGGCCGGCCAGGCATCCGCCCTTCTGAAAAAGCACCTCGCGGTTTGATATTTCGACATTCATCGGGTGGCGACCGGTTCAGGCTTTCCGCTTGCGAGGCTGTTAGTGATGGCCTCAACAACGGCAATCGTATTGAGGTTGCGCGCAAGCGAATTTTCTCCAGCAACTTTCGCCCGGACATTTTTTGCGAACTCGCGCAATTGCGTCACGAAGGGAGCGGTGCTCGAAGCGGGCTCCGTGTGCGCCGATACGGCCTCCCAGCCCTCATACATCATGCCCCATTCGGGCGTGGGCTTCCCGCCGTCCGTGCTCGTGAAATAAGACCCCGCATACGCGGGGACACCGAATTCATGCGCGAGCGTTTCGGCCGCAGCGATGTGAGGGTCGGCCACGGCGGCGAGATGGAGCTCGTGCGGGTATTGGCAAAATGCCGGCCTGTGCGCGTGGGAGACAATTCCCCCTGCGCCGATCAGGGCTATCCGGATAGGCTTCAGGGGGTGCGATGATGATTGGGATGGCATTTGTTGTTCAGGTTGCGTGGAAGATCGGAGTTGTTCCTGATGCGAGAATTTCCAGTTCCCTCAGCTCCGTGCTTGTGAGCGGAGCGGGGTTTGCGGCCAGATCAAGCGCAAGCCGGAACAGGGATTCCTCGCCGGGCGGCAGGACCGAAGTGACTGGTTGGCCCAGAGTGAATCTCAAGGCCAGGCCGGCTTCATGCCTGTCCGTGAGCGGCTGATACCAGCACTTGGAATATCGCTTTTTCTCCGGATGATCCTCGGGCCATTTTTGTCGGGCGAGGGCCTTGAGCGCCAGGCAGGCGAGACCATCCCGGACTGCCCGATCCATGATTTGTGGTCCGAAATGCCCGGCATGGTAGGTGGAGAAATTGACGGGAAAAAGGATCGAATCGAACGCGAACCTGTCCATGGCCGCGAATGCGGCTTCGACGGAATGGGCCGAAAATCCGAGATGCCTGACCCGGCCCGACTTTTTGGCCTCCGTCAGAGTTTCCATCGCGCCGCCTTTGGCAAAGGCCCGTTCGATGTCATGGGGGACATCCGTCACCCCGTGGAGTTGGTAGAGATCGAAATAGTCCGTGCGAAGAATCTCCAGGGAACGCTTGAGGTCATCCGCTGCTCCGCTGGCGGTGCGCTCGGCTGTTTTGCAGGCAAGGAAGACATTCTTCCGATAGGGCTTAAGCGCGGGACCCAGCCTCTCCTGGGCATCGCCATACTGCGGGGCGACATCGAAGTAATTCACGCCCCGCTCAAGAAACTCCGCAACGATATGGTTCGCATGTGACTGTTCGGCTCCCGTCACAACGATGCCGCCCATCCCGATGATCGAAAGTTGAATGCCGGTATTGCCAAACGGGCGGCGGGGCAGCGAGGACTGGTTGGAGGGATTCACGTGTTTTGGGACATTCTCCTCAAGGCGCCGCGCAGGACAAAGGCCGTGCACCATGCGTGCGAGAACCCTGCGAGGTTGCCGTGGTTCCGGTAATGCGGGCCGACATCGTAGCTCGATCGGCGCTCGTCGGGCTCGAGGAGACGGACGGAATTTCCCAGGGCCGACCAATCGATGAAATAGAATTGTTCGGTTACCATTCCTTCGTAGGCGTTGAATTGTCCGTCCACCAACGGAGTGAGCTGTGCCGCAAACTTCCAGTGGTCTTCAGCCAGTTCACGCCAGCGCCCGTCGCCGGTCAGTCTGGTCAGTTCGAAGAGGCTCTCCTCCGCATCGAGCCCATAAACATGCAAGTGGTTGTTCTTGAAAGAGGCGAGGTCCCCTCCGCGGCTCTTCAGCTGGTAGACCCCGACAAGCGTCCTCGGATCAATGAGGTGGTTAAAAGATTTGCGCCAGATATAAAGCCACCGCGCAGCCAGAAGAGCCGTCCGCAAATCCTCCGGTCGTCCGGTCACATGGTAGCCATCCAAGTAGGCATTGACCGCGATGTAGATATCTTCGGAGGTGACGCATTCGCCGACGTCTTCCGGCGCACCGAAGAGCTGCCCCGACTCGACGTCTCCCCGATGATGATCGAGGCCCCGTGCGATGAATTCCTTATCGCCCCAGTGGCCCATCGCCGCGAAGTCCTGTCGGGCCCTTCGGCACTGTGCCGAAGCCGAACTGCTCGGGATCCATCTTCAACGCGTCTCCGACGTAGCCAAAAACCATTCCCGTGGTTTCCAGTTCCTGCTGAGCGGCGATTCCCCCCCGCGACGAACCAGCCTCTCGCCCTCGACCAAGCGATAATAGATCTCGTAGGCCATCGCGGCTTCAGGTGAATCCGGCTTGTTGCGGCCCCGATCAGGACGGCGCGCGTGCTTCTTCCTGCAGGAGCCATCGCCAGACCGGGATGGAAGGAATGTCTCCGACCGGATCCGGGTGGTTGTAGGTGAGGAAAAACCGGTCTTTGATCCCCAGAGCTTTCGAGGCCTGCCGGATCCCCTCCAGTTCGCGCTCGCGGTTGCCCTCGTGGAATTCCCAGCAGACCTGGATCGCCGTCCGGGGACGGCCGCTGCCCGCGATGATGAAGTCGCACTCCCCGCCGTCGCGGAAGTAAAAGAACTCGTGCCCCCGGCGGCGGAGCTCGATGGCGACCAGATTTTCGAGAAGCTTTCCCCGGTTTTCTGAAAAGTTGACCGCGAGCTGTTTGAACCCCGTGTCGAAGAGGTAGCATTTGACCGGATTGGCGGTGCGCTTGCGCTGGGATCGGGCAAACTTTTCGGAGAGGATCACAAAAAATGCGTCCTCCAGATAGCCGAGATAATTGGCGATCGTCCTTTTGCTGGCCTCGATCCCCCGGGTTTTCAGCGTGGCGGTGAACGCCGAGATCGAAAAGAGATCGCCGGCCTGATCCACCGCATGACGCATGAGGCTTTCCAGTGTTTCCTTGGCCCGGACGTCGTATCGCTCCAGAATATCACGGTAATAGGTCGTCTGAAAGTAGCTTTGCAGAAGCTGGCGCTTGCGAAGCGCGGACGGGCCGGCGGCCACATCCGGGAAGCCCCCGCCGCGCAGGTAGTCGTCGAACGCGCCGAGGATTTTTCCCCTGGCCGCGCCGTGCAGAATCGCCGGGCTGACCGCGATCCCGCGCAGCCGGAGATATTCGCGGAAAGAAAACGGGAACATCGCGAGTTCGATGCACCGCCCCCTCAACTCTGTGGCCACCTCGCGGCTCAACAGCTTCGAATTGCTCCCGCTGATGACGATGCGAAAGCTCCGGCGGTTGTGCAGCGTGCGGATGATCCGGCTCCACCCGGGCAGTTGCTGGACCTCATCGAAAAACAGAAACCTGGGTGGCCCGCCCGCAAGCTGATAGTGCGCCGTCAGCAGCGCATCCACCGGATCGCGTCCCAGATCCGGCAGCCGGTAATCCTCGAAATCCACAAAAAGGATGTCCTCCTTCTTCACCCCCGACGCCATCAGTTCCCGGATCATCTGGAAAAAATAGAATGTCTTCCCCGCCCGCCTCGGCCCCACGATGGCCAGGATGTCCTTGAGGCCAACCAGCGGAGGATGCGCCGCCTCACGCTCCACCAGATCCGGAAGAGCAAATTCCTCCAGCCACTCCGAAACGATGGATTTTGCGGCTTCTGACATGCTTTGAAGTGTTTTGTATAGAAAACGGTTTGTCAAGTATCTGTTTCTTATGTGCGTCCTGTAACCGCCTCACTTTAACTTGCCACTTCCCAGTGGCTGCACCCTTGCGGGCTGCCAACGGCAGTCTTCATCCGGCGCTCCCGCGCCTGCGGTTGTTGAGGCGTGCTCGCGGCTCTGCCGCGACTTGCCCAGCGCGCTTCGCGCGAGACCACCACGTTCACGGCAACCGAGTGCCGTGGCTACAGGCGGCCGGTGCCTTGGAAGAGCGCTGCCCCGGCTACCCCGCGCTGCGATCCGGCTTTTGATCGTTGTGGATCGCGGTCGTGGACAGACTCCCCGCAATGCAATCGTCCGGGGGATTATGCCTGGGAAATATTGCCGCCGGAATTGCGGGTCATCGTCAATTCCGGCTCCACAAAATGCAATTCCGCCCACTCGTGCTGCCGGTGAAAGGACAGCTCGGCGTGAGGCGAAGTGGACGAGTGCACCGGAGGTTTCTCGAACGAGGAATAGTCGTAGCGGCTGAAAGAGGCCAGCCATGTCCGGCCGCCCAGAGGGATTCCTTTGTCGTGGTGCGGGCAAACCAGGACACTGTGCGCAGTCCTGCTTTGATCGCACCACGACAGTCAATACTGGTGCGATGTCGGCGACGTTCCGGCAAACCCAGAAATAATCGCCCCGCGTTTCGCCGCATTCCGTTTCGAGAAAAATACCTGCGTATAGATTCCCTGCGTTTCATTGGAGAATTCCAGCAGTGCACTGGAAGAATCCTCGTTCATCCCTGATTCCAGAGTGCCAATGCCTTCCGCATAGAGGGCAAACGGGTCGGCGCGTTCTCCGGGAGACAGCGTGTTCCGGTAAACCCGTCCCTTGGAAACCATGGCGGCGACACGAAGGATGGGACTCCCGGCCAGATAGGCTAGATAATCAAAATCATGCGTTGCCTTCTGGAGGAAAAGCCCTTGGGTGATCGCGTGGTCACGATACCACGACAGAAAATATACATCTCCATAAGGGACATAATTTAGCCCGGTAATATGTTCGACCCGCCCAACGACTCCTTGGTCAATAAGCTGTCTGGCTCGCTGGCACAGCAGGGAGGCACGGAGCGGAAAGCTGACGAGAACCTGACATCGGGAATTCTCGAATGCGCTTTCGATGGCGATGGCGTCGCTGAGTGTAGGCCGCCTTACAGATTGCATATTATAATGTTTCTGCTACTTTTCGTGCATGAGAGTAGCCCCGGCCATTATTCTGAGCATGCAAGAGCGTAAAAAATTGGAAGCCATGAAGCGTGGCCGGGCCACTTCGGTTCGCGCCAAGGA
>CAMASH010000007.1 GCA_945860745.1 Chthoniobacter flavus
ATCCCGCGCGAAATCCCCTTGATGGTGAGAAACGCTCTATCCCCCGCGCGGCGCACCCGCACGGTCCGCTCCGGATCGCGCGAAAGATAGCCCTGCACGTAGCGGGTTCCCACTGCGCCGGCCCTCCAGGCGTCGTCCGCCACGAGGAATTTTCGCTCGATCTCAGCAGGCATGGCAGGAAAAAAGAAACGGTCGACACGGAGGTTGTCCCTCCCTTCTGAACTTACTTCTTCAGGCGCTTGAAAATGGCAACACCGCGGTCAACCTGCACCAACTCCCAACCCTGGGCACCATTAGTGTTGAGCAACGTTTCCAGCGTGCGGTTGTTGGTCGCGGCATTGACCACGCGGTATTCCCATTGCGGGGTCTTGGCCTGCAAGGCACTGCCGCAGAACAGGACGATCGCGCATCCGGCCAGAATCCGCCGACCGGGTCCGAAAGTGCGGAAGGAGTTTTTCCATGGAGTCAGGGAATGTGAACGGGACGCTCTCATCTCCGGATAATAAATTTCGCCCCTTCCTTAGGCAAGATTATTGGCCGCGGAGGTAAGATCTATCGCGTTCAATAAATCGGCATTGCTGCGGGTCAAGGGTCACTGACAGAATCCCTCTCATGGTTCCCTCCTTTCTCTACGGCTTCCTGGGCGGATGCCTCATCGGTCTGGGAAGTCTGCTGGGTCTGATCGCAACCGGAAAAATTCCCGGTATCTCGGGAGTCTTCGGAAGATTGTTCCGGCCCAAACCGGGCGACTCGTGGTGGCGGGTGATTTTTCTGCTGGGATTGATTGCGGGCGCGGCGGCAGCGTTTCAGTTCAGCGAACACGCCGCGATCTTCCGTATTCCGCCGGGGCGTTCCCTGCTCATTTTCGCGGTGGCGGGTCTGCTGGTCGGATTCGGAACGCGGCTGGGCGGAGGCTGCACCAGCGGACACGGGGTCTGCGGCATGGGCATGGGGGCGCGCGATTCCCTCGTGGCCACGATGATTTTTATGGCGGCCGGGTTCGTGACGGTCGCGGCGTTTAGAATTCTGCTATGAAAACACGCGCACTGGTATTGCTGGCGGGAGCACTCTTCGGAGTGGGGCTGGCTATTTCCGGAATGACGGACCCGACGCGGGTTGTGGGATTTCTGGATTTATCCGGGGCGTGGGATCCGACCCTGGCCTTTGTGATGGGCGGAGCGTTGCTGGTCTTTGGCAGCGGTTACTTTCTCCTCAGAAAACGCTTTTCGCTGCCGGCTGCGTCCTCCGGGCCGATCTCGGGGAAACTTGTGGTTGGCGCGATGATCTTTGGCGCCGGTTGGGGACTCGGCGGATTCTGTCCGGGACCGGCCCTGGCCGATCTGGGTCGCCTTAGCATTGAGGCGCTGGTCTTCGTCACGACCATGGCGGCAGGGATCATCGTGGCGCAGAGAGTTTTCCGGGCGGACAGGTAGGGCCCGACCTCCGGGCGGGCCGCGGTTCGCCCGGAGGTCGAACTCTACCCAGCCACATTCTCACGAACGCGGCTACGGGGCCGCCGGCGGGAGTCGGCAGGCTCCGGGGCGAAAATGGCTTTTCGCCGGACGCGAATGCGGCACAATGGCACGGACATGCCGGAAGCCGATATCAATTTACGCGAGTTGAAAGTGCGCGCCCAACGGCTCAAGCCAGCGGTGCGTCTGGGCAAAGCCGGAATCACGCCGGAGTTTCTGGCCGTTTTTGAACAGGAGTTGAAGCGCGTCGGCCTGATGAAGTTGCGTTTCGAGGGACACAAGGACAATCGCAAGGCCCTCTCGAAGCAACTGGCCGGGCAAAGCGGAAGCCTGCTGGTGCAGCAGGTGGGATACACCGCGGTCTTCTATCGCGCGAAACGAGAAGCGGTCGAAGCCACGGAGGAATAGTTCGCGGTGATGGGCAGGGCGGGCCTGCTGCGCCTTTACCTGATGGGTTGGAACGTGGTGGCGCTGGTGACCCTGCCTTAGGTGTGGACAGCGGGGATTTTTGTGTGAGCAAAACTTATACATCACCGTGAACATAAACTTACACTCCCGCCTTTTCTCCAAAGGAGTTTAGGTTTAAGTTTAGGTGTAAGTTTCACGCTCCGCCCTCTTTAATCAGACGCGCATAGGTTTCGGAGGGATTATCCCCCAGGTAGTCGGTGGCGGAGCGGGCGGCGTTGTTGGTGTAGTCCACGCTGAAAAGTCCGAATCGCGGGGTGTAGGATCCCCATTCGTAATTGTCGGTGATGGACCAGTGGAGATAGCCGAGCAGGGGGACTTCCTCGGCTTGCAAGCGGCGGACCTGGGCAAGGTGGGCCTCAAGGAATTCACTGCGGGTCACGCGGTCGCGCCGGGCGTGGGAGATGCTATTGTCGAACTTGCGGCGCAGGGCCATGCCGTTCTCGGCGATGAGGACGCCGCGCTGGAAATCGGCAGCATAGTATTTGCAGAAAAAATGCAAACCTTCAGGCAGCATGTGCCAGTCCCACCATTTGCGGGAAAGGCCGTCCATGAGGTGGCCGTGAACACTTTTGCTTTTAAACTCGAGATCGGCAAAGTGGGGCGGGCGGAAGATGTGACCGGTGAAGGGATCGTAGTAGTCGAGGCCCAGGTAATCGAGCACGCGAGGACGTTTTGATTGGTCGAGGGTATCGAGGAAAAACCGGAAGGCCTCCGCGGTGGCACGGCTCGGGGCCAGGAAATTGGTGAGGTAATGAATGAGACGGCCCAGCCAGACCCACGGGTCGGTGTGAAAGGGAAGTTTGGCGGCCAGGATGGCGCGATGGAGGTTCTTGGAACCTTCGAGCAGATAGCGACGCAGCCCGGTGCGGCTGATCCCGCGTTCCCGTGCGCAGAGCAGGTCGAGAAGCATTTTCTCCGACCAATAAACATCGCTGCAAAACGTGTTCATGGTCACCTGCGGGGTGGTCCAGCCCTGCGCTTCGTAAAGATCGTGGATGGCATTGTAAGCGCGGACATGCGCGGCCAGAAGACGGTTGTAGGCCGCGATGCCGATCTTCATGCCGCTGCCGGCGTTGCCGGGGAAATGGCGGTTCAGATAAGTGTTCAGAACAAGCATGTTCGGCTCGTTGAGGGTGACGAACCAATGCAGGGGGGCTTGTTTATGAAACACGATCAGCCGCTGGTTGACATGGGCGACGGTGAGGGCGACGAAGCGCTCGAAGAGCGCGGGCGTTTCGTCATCCAGCCAGGCGTCCACCCCGAGCCAGGCCGGATGGGTGAAATGTTGGAGGGTGAGGACGGGTTCCAGACCCGACTTCCGGCACGCGGCGATGATGTCGGTGTAATGATCGAGGGCGGCAAGGTCGAAGTCCGGCGGGGCGGAGCGCTGCGTGCCGGGGGAAGGCTGGACCCGCGGCCATTCGATGCTGAGACGGAAGGCGGTGAGACCAATAGCGCGGCAGCGGGCGAAGTCCTGCTCGTACCGATGCCAGAAATCGGCGGCCTGCCCGGTGCGCATGACGCGGTCCTGCGTTTCCGATTCGGCCCAGTTGTTTTGCGGCTGGCCGGGGCCATTGTAACCGCCCTCGCATTGATAGCCGGAGCTGGCAACGCCCCACAAAAAGTCATTGGTCATGGGTCAATGGTCATTGGCAGGGAGATCGCGTGGCACAAACAAATGACTAATGACCATTGACCAATGACCATTCCCCTCATCCCTTTTGGGCTTCGAGGCGTTTGCGGAGGGCTTTTTCCCGCTGGCGGGAAATAATGGCCGGCTTGCATGCGGGGGATTCGGCCACGATGCGGGCGATATCCGCCGCGGCACTTGGACGACCAAGCCGGCGGGCATTTTCACTCATGGCGGCGATGCGGTCCGGGTCGTCGAGCAGGCGGCCGATTTTGTGGTTCAGCACGGTGACCTCGGTACATTTGACCGCGGCCCCGGCTTCAAGCAGGACGTCGGAGTTGCGTTCCTCCTGCCCGCCGATGGGATCAAGCACGACGATGGGTAATCCGCGGGCCAGGGCCTCGGCCGTGGTGAGGCCGCCGGGCTTGCTAAGCAGGAGGGTGGCGGCTCCGAGCAGGTCAGGCATCTCCCTCGTGTAGCCGAGCACCCGGAAACGATCCTCGCGTCCGGCGGTGAGCTCTTCGATGTCCTTCTGCAGTCCGGCGTTCTTTCCGCAGACAATGATCGCCTGAAAGTCGCGTTGAAGTTGAAGGAGACGGCGCACGACGGCGATGGCGGGGCTGAGCCCGAGGGCACCGCCTGCAACGAGAAGGGTGGGTTTGACGGGATCGAGACTGTGCCGCGTGAGCACGGCCGCACGATCGACCGGCCGGGCAAATTCCGGTTCAATGGGGATGCCCGTGACATGAATGCGGTCACCGGGAAGACCGAGGCCTTCCATGTGGATTTTGTCATCCTCCTGCGCCACGAAGTACCAATGGAACGCCCGTGTGATCCAATAGGCGTGAAAATGGAAATCGGTCACGGCGATGCCGAGTTCGGCCTCGAGCCGGCCGATGCGGATGAGATAGGAAAGCACGCCAGCGGGCATGAAATGGGTGCAGATGATCGAGTCGGGCTTGAACTCGCGGACGAGATTGATGAGGGGCAGGGCCTGGGTGAGGTCGAGCGCGACGCGGCCCCGGTCCGAGACCCAGGGGTCGTCGCTGGTCTCATACCACCAGCCGAGGAACTTCGGAAGTTGCTTGGAGAGTTGTTTGTAGAGAGTGGAATAAAGCTGCTTGTGCAGCACATTGGTGTGGTCGAGCGAATCATCGACCAGCACCTCCTCAACGTCCGGGCGGGCGCGGAAAGACTTGGCTAAGGCGTCGGCCGCCATGACGTGGCCGGAACCGACGGAGGCGGAGAGAATGAGGATGCGCTTCACAGATGTTTTGAACCACTAATGATCACAAATTGGCACGAACCTAATGACCAGAGAGGCCCCTTTTTGTTTAGGGAATATGAGTGGCTTTTTCACGTCCCGATGGGCTGGAGGGAATAGAGGCCGTTCGTGATGGTCCAGGCCTCATCGGCCGGCAGGCGTTTTTGTTCGTGACCCATGCCCCAGGAATCAGAGTAGACGATTTCCTTGGTTGCGGTGTTGTAACCGATGATAAGCCGCATGTGTCCACCGGAAGCCTGCGGGATATCCTTTTCCGGCACGAAACCCAGCCGGACGGACCACAAGAGCGGGATGCCCTCGTCAATACTGCGCTGGATTTCCCGCTGGAACTTGCCGAAGTCCGCGGTTTTTTTCAGGCGGACTTCCTGGTAGATCGCGGGGTTCATCTGATCGAAGCATTTGCCCACATCGATGATCGGGCCGGAAAGGGAGATCTCGGGTGCGAGTTTGCCCCGCTTGGTGGCGCGGTTGTATTCGTCGAGGAGTTTGAGGAAGTCCGCGACATTCCAATCGTAGAGGGACTTGGTTTTCACCCCGAATCGGGCGGTGAGTTTCTTCATGGATTCGAACATGGCGTCCGGGCTGGTGCCTTTGGAGCCGTCGCTGTCGGCGATCTGGGCCAGTTCGTGCTGATCGACTTCCGCGCCATAGTAGCGCAGGACGCGTTCGGCCGAGGCCACGACGCAGTACCCTTTCTGGCCTTGATCGACCATGGGAATGTCCTTGAGCCAGACGGTGCCGTCGGCCAGGCGTTCGAGGTGGTCGCGGCCGACGAAACGCTTCACGGCGTCGCGGGAGGCGTTGGCGGGCACGGTGGCTCCGATGGCGCGCACGGCGGTGTTTTTCGGGCGGATGGTGAGACGGATAAACTCGGCGCGAAAGGGAGTGTCTTTGGCCCGCGACTCCTTGGTGGCGCTCCATTCGAGGAGGTATTCGGTGGTGTCCAGTTCCCACAGACGTCCCTCCGCCTTGACCGCGCTGGTGGCATCGCGCCCGCGCTCGACCGGCGGGCGTCCGGTCAGGGCGCTGAGGTCCGCCGTGATGTCGGCGAGGAGTTTTTCAAAGGGCTTCTCGCCGAGGTCGCCGGCATCGCCCCGGTTGAAGTAAATCAGCGTGGCCTCGGACAGTTTGCCCTCCCGAAAGCGGAGCAGAACTTCGTCCAGCGGACGCTGGCCGAAAGTGAGTCCCTTCGCAGCGGTGCGGGCGGTGTCCTGCGCGGCCGAGGTCCACTCGAAACGGAGGGCCTTGAAGTCGGGTTCGACCTCGAGGGAGGTGGTTTCCCAGAGATTGGGCCGCAGAAGAATGCCGTCCATCGTCGCCGGTGAAGATGACGGAGCGGGAGCGGCGTCCTGGGCACGGACTCCTCCGGCGGCGATCCCGAGAAAGACCAATGAGGCCAAAACGTTTTTCATAGGCTCTTTTCTATCGTCCAAATCTGGTCCAGTCTGTCGAGCACACATGCAGACCCTCGTAATCGGCCACAAGAACCCTGATATGGACGCCATTTGCTCCGCGATCGGCTACGCGGAATTCAAGAAATCCTCCAGCGCCGAAAACGTGCTGCCCGCCCGCTGCGGCAACACGAATGCCCGGATTGATTTTGCCCTGGAGAAATTCGGTTTCGACGCCCCGCTTTTTGTCACGAGTGTCCAGCCCCGGGTCGAGGACGTGATGGAACACGATGTGATCTGCGCGGGCCGCGACGAACCGGTCTACGAGGCGCTGACCCGCATCGGGGAAAACCGTTTTCGCGGCCTCCCCGTGGTGGATGAAGGCCGGCGGTGTGTCGGCCTGATTTCCGGCTTCAAGATCAGCGAGTATCTTTTCCCGCCGAAGGACAAGGTGTCCTCCGCCCGCGAGGTGCATGCCTCGCTCAAAGACATCACAGAAACTCTGGACGGACGGTTGCTGGCGGGGCCACCGGAAAGCGAAGCCCGGGATTTGATTCTGGTGGTGGCGGCAATGCAGACCGATTCCTTCGAACGCCGGCTGGCCCTGATGGACCATGAAAAGACCGTCCTCATCGTGGGGGACCGCCGGAACATTCAGCGCATGGCCATCACGTCGGGGGTCCACGCCCTGATCGTGACGGGAAACATGCCGGTCGATGACGAAATTCTCGGTTTGGCCCGGGAGCACAGAACCGGGGTGATCAGTTCGCCGCACGACACGGCCACGACGGTGCTTCTGGGCCGCAGCGCGGTCCGGGCCGGGCGGATGATCTACGATGACTATATTTCCGTGACGGCGGAAACCCCGCTGGCAGAAGCCCGGCGGGAAGTGGCCCTTTTGCCGCAGTTCGCCTTTCCCGTCCTCGATTGCGAACGGCGGCTGGCCGGGATTCTTTCCAAAAGCGATTTCCTCAAACCGGTGCCGCGCCAGTTGATTTTAGTGGACCACAACGAGCTGACCCAGGCGGTGGACGGAGCGGATGACATTTCCATCGTGGAGATTATCGATCACCACCGGATCGGGGCGGCGCCGACCGAGGCCCCCATTTTGTTCATGAACCGGCCGGTGGGATCCACCTGCACCATCGTCGCCACGCTGTTTCAGCAGGCCGGCTTTTCCATTCCAAAAAATCTGGCCGGTCTGCTGATGTGCGGGGTGATTTCCGACACGCTGAACCTGACCTCGCCGACGACCACCGACGTTGACCGCGCAGTGATGAAGGCGCTTTCGCAGATCAGCGGGGTCGATCCGGCCACGCTGGCGTCCGAGATCTTCTCGGTGGGATCCCCGCTGTTAACCATGGAGGCCGGCGAGGCGGTGACGGCGGACTGCAAGGAATACGAGGAACGCGGCCAGCGCTTCAGTGTGGCGCAAATCGAGGAACTGAGTTTCGCACCGTTCGAGTCCAAAAAGAGCGCCCTGCTTGATGCCCTCGAGGCTTACCGTGTGGCCCGCCGCTATGTATTTTCGACACTGCTGGTCACCGATGTGAACACGCAAAATTCCATTTTGCTCGTTCGCGGAGCCCATTCCTTCACCCGCCTGATTGATTATCCCGAGGCCGGGGACGGCGCCTGGAAGCTGGACGGCGTGGTATCGCGCAAAAAGCAGCTACTGCCCTATCTGACCGGCCTGCTGGGCCGGAGGGCGTGATTGCCACGCGGTCGCCCGAAAAATCCGATTCCGCGTGCACTCCTTGAAAAATTCAGGCAAGCGCAAGGGGAACGCTTCAGCCGATACTCACCGCCATGAATGAACTCACCCTCGCCCCGCAAAACACCGCACTGCTACCCGCCGATCCCGCGGCCAGCCCGTTCAAGATTGTGGTGGATCCCGCCATGCGCACCCGTCTGTGCAATGCTCTCATTGCACTGATCGAGAACCACGACCGCGAACTGGCCCGGCATTTTTCCGAAGGCCGCCTTGCGCTCGACAGCTACAAGGAATACATCGAAATCTTCGCCAGCAGCCTCAAGCAAACCATGGAGAGCCGCGAAGGCGTCGATTATCTGCTGCGCGCCTGCGGGTTCGAGGTGAAGTCTGACGAAATCAACCTCCAGCCGGAAACGCGCTGGAAGGAATAGCCGCTTTCATCAGCGGAGAACGCCGCCGCAGTGTCGGTTCGAACCGAGGACATAGGTGACAAATAAACCGAGCACGCAGCGTATGAGTCAAGGGAAAGGAGTCCGTCATGTCATATTGACATCCTTCTGAATCACCGTCTTCGCTTTTCTCCACCCGGGCTTTTTCCTCAGCCCTTTCCGGGTTTTCCTTATCAATCGACAACAGCCCGAGCGCGTCCCCATGGCAAGCCGGTCGGCAATCCAATCCAGGCGCACCGTTGTCTCCGCTTGGATGAATTCTGCCATCACGGCTTTCCGCCAATCGTTTTTGCGGACCGACCGCAACTCCTCCGCTTCCAGCGCGAAATGTTTCCGCCCTGCTTTGAGCAAACACTCCGCTCCCCATGATCTCTCACCACCTCCGCGTGGTATCCATCCGCTCTTCTCCGATCCTCGATCTTTCCCGCCGCCAGTTTCAAGAGTTTCTCCCGAAACTCCTGCGACCCGAAAAGCCATCCTCTCCGCAACGTGGAGTGAACCGCCGGTTCCGGCTTGCCCTCCCCTGGCGAATAGACCGCCCCGGCCTTGGCCGGATGCCTCCAATCCACCCGCCTCTCCAACACCTCCAAAAACTCCCTGCGCCCTCTCGCGGTATCAGGGCAACCGCACACCGCCATCCCCACCTCCGTTCGAAGCCACTTCGGACGCGTCTTCGGCAGCGAAAGGCAGCCCTTCAAGCTGGTCCAGCCATAACTTTCCAATCCATCAGCTTCCCGCACCAGTCCCGCTCTCACAGGATTCAGATGAAGGTAATCCAACAAGGCCCAGAAACAGTTGCCCGGCTCCACCACGATGGATTTGTAACGCCCGCCAAATACATGCCCCCACAGTCGGTGCCGCGTATTGATCCTCCGCGTGTAGGCATTTTGCAGCCACGCCATCCCACGCGACAAATTGCCCTCCGGAGTCTCCAGAAGCAGATGATAGGGGTTTGTCATCAGGACACAGGCATGAACCCGGTGCGCTCGCACGCTTCCCCCGGTGTTCTCACCCATATGCTGTGGTCCTCGTCATCCCTCACGATCGCTTCACGACGACCTCCCCTCGCCATCACGTGATACATCGCCCCGGCATATTCGCTTGTCTTGGCCTCACTTTATTCCATTCCTTCAGCAGGGGCTTGTAAATATCAATATGACATGACAAACCCCTTTTTTCCCTATGTGCCAAGCTCACGCAGATTGCCCATCCATAGAAAAATCAGATGAAACGGCTCTGAACCGTCGCCGACACCAAAGTTTTCTTTGCTTTCACTCCGCGATGGCGTATTTGAGGAGTGCCCAAACTTATCTGTTGGGTCTCATCCAACTTCTTCCCCTCACAGGGGCAGTCGCCGCTTGGTTAAGCAAAACAGGCAACCTAAGAAACCACCTATGAAAATTATCCTCCCTCTTGTCGCGCTCTGCGCCCTCTCTCTCGCACCGGCGCAAGCTCGCCAGAACACCCCGAGCAGCGCAAGTTACTGGGACCATATCGTGGGCGGACCGGGCGCGAGTGCCGCCACGTGGTATGTGCCGCCAGCGCAAATGACCGCGTATGAGGTGGCCAGAGATACGTCGATCAACACGCGCATAAAGTTTAGCAACTATTACCAGTTCACCTGCACCAACGGGGTTTTTCAGGGCCCCACGGTGGTGAGCATGGAGAAGCTGACTCCCCACGGCTGGGTCAAGATCCCCGAGCCAGGCGGTACCATCATGTCCGGGACAATCTCCCCGCCGCCAGCCGGGGTGATCGACATGACACTTACGACGCCAGCGCAAAAAGGCTTCCCTGATGGCCTGACCAGCTATGCCAAGGGGCACATGATTTTCATCGCGGGCGAGTGGCGCATGGCGATGCAGACCTCGCTCCCGGCGAATATCCTGAATTTGGCGAGCCCCCCGTACGTTCTGCAATGGGCGAGCATGACCAAGTTGGCCCCCGGGCAGAAACTCCCCTCGATTGATCAGGCCAAGGACGACGGCGCGCTCCGCTCCGATAAATACTCTTGGTTGCAGGATACCGAATGGTCCGTGCAGGACACGGCGCTGTATGATGGTGCTGCCGAGTCTTTCCGCATCAACACCTGGGTCGGGGGGTATTTCTTCGGATCGAGCACCGGCCCAGACCCGTTCTGGGTGAGCGGGAGCGTGGCACCTGACGGTAGCCTCTACATCGTCTTCTCCGCCACGGAGGAGGGGCTCCCCGATGGAATCTACCTCACTCAGGTCGGATCAATCACGCAGCTCGACCGTAATAGCAAGAGTTGGTCGATGTCGTTTGCCTCCTATCCCCAAGGCCTCAGCGGCCCGGAATACTCCGGCTCTGCAACATTGACCGACGCCCATCTGACCCCTCAAATTACCTATAACAGAATCCTCCACGACAACGAGTCAGTGACCGGCGTGCGAGGTTACAACTCCAAAAAAGTGGTCCTCACGGGAAGCTACTTGAAAAGGGGCCGCGTCAACGGATTGTGGTGGCTCGGTTCCTTGGAAACCGGAAACGGAGCTTATTATAAGGTCGAGCCAAAGATTCATGGGCAGACCGTGACCAGTTCGCTTTTTTACGGTCCCAACACCGCGCTCTTCGACCCGACGCTCGGCGCGGGCAACGTGCGCATCGTGGGCAGCTACGAATACGCGCAAAGTGCGCGGAACACGCTCAATCACGGCATCATGTTTACCGGGTCGCTGGACGGCAGAAAGGGCAACTGGACGCAGATCGATGTCCCGACCAGCAGCCTCGCCGTCGGCAACGGCGTGACCGTGTGCAACACCATTCCTCATAGCACGATGGGCGACCTTGTGGTGGGTAACTACGATCTGACCACCAACCGGTTGAAGCCCATCCCGGATTCCAACACCGGAAACGCCTTTATCTACCGCATCACAAGCAAAACCTGGACGATCTTTTCCCCGGCCAACGCAGGAACCGCATCGTCCGGCACCACCGTCTACGGCATCTGGCAGAACGGCAGCAACTCCTACACGATTGCCGGCGGCGGCATCTACAACGGCACCAATACGGCCTTCCTTGTCGACTACAACTCCGACACGGGTAAGTTCACCAACCTCACTTATTTTGAGGATGCCACCACGGAGGGATTCACTCACTTTGAAGGCATCACCGGACGTGACGGCGGGTATAACCTGATCGCCACCACGTCCAACGGCCCTGCCTTCGTCTCGGTCAACCGGGTGGCCAATGGATTCGACACCGCCAAATGGACCCCGCTCAACTATCCCGGCAGTACGATGTCCACCGGCAACACCGTCTACCAGGACTATGCTCTGGGAATTTTCTTCGGCCTGCGCGGCCTCTCGCTGGAGAACAGCTACGTGGCCCACCTGGCACCAGCGCGCAAGCATTGACCTGAGCGCGCGTCTCTCGGGAAAGCGGATCGGGTCGGGCCTATAATTTACATATTTTCCCGGCTTGAAATTCCCTCACCATGAACCCCGCTGACCTGCCCGCTTTTCCGCTCATGGGGTGGCCGGGATATTTAAAATTGGCATTCGCCGGGAATTCCGGCCATTGTTCCGTCATGAATAAAAATGCCCTTTCTTCATCCTGCCTCCGCAAATCGATCTACACGATTTCCGCGCTGGTTGCGCTGGCTTCCGTCGAGCCTGCGCAGTCCGATATTCGGGTCACAAACTACAATCAGACAGTGAATCTGGGTAACGGTTTCTCCTTTGACGTTAATGGAGACAGCACTTTGGATTTCACCGTGCTCAACAACATCACTCTATCTCTAGCGACTTTTGCAGGAAATGCGAACAACACGGTGGCCATTGATGGCTCCACCAGTCTGGATCTACTGACTTCCGGCGAGCTGATTTCCCTCAGCAACACCTTCGCGGCATCCGGCGGTGCCCCCATGCCCGGCGACGGGACCACCTTTTATACCGGGATGAAGTTAATGAGCGGATTGGACGCCCACCTTGCGTGGCTGTCACTGACCCGGTCTGGCAGCAGACTCATCGTGAATTCGGCCGGCTACAATAACACGCCTAACCAGGGGATTGAGGCAGGTTCCAGCGTGCCCGAACCGTCCACCGGATGGCTGGTGTCAGTGACGGCTGCGATTGGGGCCCTGTGCTTCTGGCGGCGGCGGGCTAAAGATGCCGACGCCGGCATTTAAACTCGCGCGCACGGCCCGCGATGCGCACCTTGATCCTTCGGAGGAACAGGATCAACTCAGCCAGCAATGGCTGCTTCCGGCCCTGCCCGAGCTGATCGAGATCACCCGCCGGCATCGGGCGCAGTTTGATGCAGAATTTCTCGAGCGGATTTGCCAGCACCCGCCGCCGGCGGGGAATGCAGGCGAGGAACCCCATGAATACCCTCTTGGCTGTTGTGAAATCATCCGGGATGCGGTCTGGAAACGGCTGGGGCCCGAACCGCTCGTCGTCCGGCTCCGCGCACAGGGCCTCCTTTGGAAGAAAGTTTTTTTCATCCAGCACGGGCTCTACTTCCAAAATGGCATCCAGTGCGGCGGATACCTTTTGGACGCGGCGAACGACACGGTTTTCCGGCAAAAGGATCCTGTGGTCTGCGAATCGCTGCACGCATTCCGGCATGAGCGCGTTGACGACTGGCTTCGCTACGCGGAAGTCGCCGAGTCCTACCTGAAAATCCGTCTCGTTCCCAATCGCTACTTTCCCCTGGTCTTGCCGTTCGCTCCTTTCCTGGCGGTCTCTCCCTCCGGCCGCATGCAGATTCTCGTCCATCAGGATTTTCTCTTCCGCCTCGACCTTGGCGAGCATTGGAAGCGTCTGCAGGCTTTGCTCGCCAGTGCGTGGTGGAGGGATCGCGGCCTGGACTCTGTCGAGGAAGCCGCCCTCGCGGCGTTTTGCAGCAAATCCCCTGATTTGCCGATCGGCTTCGCGCCCTGCCCGGACAAGGCGCTGCGGCGGCGCTTGCAGGAATGGGATCAGTTCCTCAATCTTCCGGAAGAGGAATTCGCGCGCGTTTTCCAGAAACTCACCGAATTAACGCGGACGACCGCACGGATGCTTTACGAAAGCGAGCTTCGCGCCACCAGAGCCGGGCCGCGGAAAACGTAGAAAATACCGGCGGGGGGGGGCTTGGGATTACGGAATCAAGCAACTTCTCTTGCGGTGGGATTTTCTGATCCGATTCGTGGTCCGGAGGGCCCAAGCCGGGAGCTTAACGTCCCGACCGATTCAAACCCCAATTGCCCGGCCAGCACGTCCCCGCCCTCACGAAAAAGGGCGCGACCTGATGGTCGCGCCCTTTTCGAGATCAGGATCTTATACCATCTCTCTGATTTGTTTGGATCATTGGCTGGAAGCCAATGCCACGTGGCATCGGCATCCTGCCGATGTTCTGAGTCCATTTATTTGGCAGAGATGGTCTTACTTCGACTCTTCGGCGGCCGGGGTTTCGGCCGCTTCGGCCACGGCGGTTGTTTCCGCGGCGGGCTTTTTGGAGCCGGTCTTCTTGGCCGAGGGCTTCTTCTTTCCGCCGGATTTTTTCTCGCGGCGTTTGATTTCGACTTCGTCGGTCAGGATAATGCGGATGTGGCTGGTGCGCTTGCGGATCGGTCCGGCGCTGCCACGGGCTTTGGGCTGAAAACGGTTGAAGGTCGCACCCTCGCCCACCACGGCTTCGAGCACGACGAGGTTGGCTACGTTGAGATTGTTGTTGTTCTCCGCGTTGGCCACGGCGCTGGCCAGGGTTTTGCGGACGAGGCCGGCGGCCTTCTTGGGGACAAATTTGAGCAAGTCGAGGGCGTCCGTGGCCGGAAGACCTTGAATTTCCCGCGTGACCTCACGGCATTTGAAAGCGGAGATCCGCGCGTTGCGATGAATGGATTTAACCTGCATATTTTTGATTCGATTTTTAACCACTAATGGACACTGATTCTCACTAAATCAGGATGATGTTTTTCTTAGTGTGTATTCGTGTTAACTCGTGGTTTCTCTTTCTGCTCACTGTCGGGCGTCCACTTTGAGACGGTCGCCGGATTTGATCGGTGTTTTTTCTGATTCGAGATTCTGAATAACGGCTCCGCTGAGGCGTTCGCGCACGTCCACGACGCGCACCTCTCCAATGAGTTTGCCTGCGCGCACGACTTGGAAGGGCATACCGATCTGGACTCCCTGCTTCTGACCGATGTTGGCCACGATAAGGGAGAGGTCCTCTTTCACATCCACAACCATTCCATCGTTGAGAGTGGCCTCGGCGGATTCGGCTTTGGCCGCGGCCGGGGCTCCCAGGACTTCGTTGGTCTTGCGGAGTTCGGTTTCGACTGCGAGCCGGATTTGCGGGTCGATCAGGTCGGTGCTCTTCATCAGCACCTGAATGGCTTCGGAGAGGCGGACGAGTTGGCTGGTCGCTTCCTCCTGTTGCTTTTTTATCAAGCGCAGGTCGCGCACGGCGGCCAGCAGGCGTTGTTCGAGCTTGCTCTGGTTTTTCTCCGCGCCGGCGATGCCGAGGGCCTCGATTTTGAGTTCGAGGTCGTTCGACTGCCGCTTGAAGGTCTCGGCCTCGCTGTTGGCGATGGCGAGGCTAGAGGTCAGGGATTTGATGCTGGAGCGGAGCAGGAGGATTTTTTCCTGCAGCACTTCCACCTCATCGGAGGAGCCTCCATCGGGCGGGGGCACGGTGACCGTGGCCCTCTGCGCGAGAAGGATTCCATTTTCAGAATCTGTCAAAGATCGATCGCTCTGCGCATCCAGTCCTGGGACCGGAAGGAGAGCAATGAGCCCCGCCGCTAGAGCAGCGAGTCTCATGGTTTATTTGGTCACTTTAGCGGTGTGAGAACCGTGTTTCTTGAAGATGCGCGTCGGGGAAAACTCGCCAAGCTTGTGGCCGACCATGTTTTCCGTGACGAAGACCGGGATGAAGGTCTTGCCATTGTGAACGTTGAAAGTGTGACCGACAAAATCCGGAGTCACCGTGCTGCGGCGCGACCAGGTCTTGATCGGCTTCTTCACGTTGGAATCGTTCATCTTGTCGATTTTATCGAGGAGTTTCCACTCCACGAACGGGCCTTTTTTGAGCGAGCGTGCCATGATTATTTCTTAGCTTTTACCTTGCGCCGCTGGACGATGAAGCGGTCGGAGGTTTTGTGTTTGCGGCGGGTCTTGAAACCTTTGGCGAGCTGGCCCCACGGGCTCATCGGATGGTGGCGTCCGCCACCGCCCTTGCTCTTGCCCTGGCCGCCACCCATAGGGTGATCGACAGGGTTCATGACCATGCCGCGGACGTGCGGGCGGCGTCCCAGCCAGCGGGTCCGGCCGGCTTTGCCACTGGAAACTTTCATGTGGTCGGTGTTTCCGACCTGTCCCATGGTGGCGTAGGATTCCTCGTTGATCCGGCGGGTTTCCCCGGAGGCGAGCTTGATGAGGGCGTATCCGGCCTCGCGGCTGGCGAGGATGGCCTGGGATCCGGCGCTGCGGATCATCTGGGCGCCGCGGCCGGGGATGATCTCGATGTTGTGAATGGCGGAACCGAGCGGGATGGCCTTGAGCGGAAGGGCGTTGCCGACCTTGGGATCGACTTTTTCCCCGGCGCTCACCTTGGCCCCGACTTCGAGGCCGGCGGGGGCGACGATGTAGGTCTTGTCGCCATCGGGATATTGCAGGAGGGCGATGCGGGCCGAGCGGTTCGGATCGTATTCGATGGACAGCACCTCGGCGACGACGTCGCGCTTGGAGCGTTTGAAATCGATGATGCGGTATTTGCGCTTATGACCGCCCCCACGATGGCGCATGGTCATCCGGCCGTTGTTGTTGCGGCCGCCGGATTTTTTCAGCGGGGTGGTCAGCTTTTTCTCGGGCTTATCCTTGGTGATTTCGGCGAAATCGGGAAGCTCCTTGAAACGACTGGCGGGCGTAAGAGGGCGGAAAGTTTTGAGTCCCATGGCAGTGTGTCCTTAAAAGTTTAGACGAGGTCGAGTTTTTCGCCTTCCTTGAGGGTGACGACAGCTTTTTTCCAGTGGGCGCGGCGTCCGAGCTGGGCGGTGCGTTCGCGCTTTTTTTTGCCGGCGTAGTTGGCGGTGTTGACGTTGACCACGGTCTTTTTGAAGAGTTGCTCGACGGCGCGCTTGATATCAAGCTTGTTGGCACGCGGGCTGACGCGGAAAACGTACTGGTTGTGCTTCTCGGAAAGCAGGGTCGCTTTTTCCGTGAGAATCACGGTTTGGATATGGTCAAACGCTTCGTTCATGACGCGAGTCTTTCGGAGATGGTGGTGAGGGCTTCCTTGGTGACGATGATTTTGTCGAAGGCGAGGAGCTGTTCGGTGTTGACGTCGGAGGCGCGGGCCAGCACGGCTTTTCGCACGTTGCGGGCGGCCAGACAGGTGGTCTCGTCGAAGGCGGTTCCAATGATGAGGGCTTTGCGCGCGTCCTTGGCGGTGTCGGCCAGGAGGGAGAGGAATTTTTTGGTCTTGGGCTCCGTGGTGGCGAAAGCGTCCACGAGGAGGACATCGCCGGCGAGGATGCGTTCGCTCAGGGCCTTGCGGAAGGCGAGCACCTTGACTTTTTTGGGGGTGTGCTTGGCGTAGCTGCGATTGCGGGGTCCGAAGACCACGCCGCCGCCGACCCAGATGGGGGAGGCTTTGTCGCCGGCGCGGGCGCGGCCCGTGCCTTTTTGACGCCAGGGCTTGGCTCCGCTCAATCCGACCTCGCCCTTGGTCTTGGCTTGGGCGGTGCCGCTGCGGCGGTTGGCGCGCATGGCGACGACGACGTCGTGCACGGCCTGACGGCCTTTGGCGGGTTCGGTGATGAGTTCGATCTTGGCCTTCTTGGCCTCGTCTGCTGTGAAAATGGTGGCGCTCATGGCTTATTTCTTCTTGGCGGGGGCTTCGACTTCGACCTTCGGTTTTTTATTTTTGATGGACGGACGGACGATGACGTTCGTACCCTTGGCTCCGGGGATGGCTCCGCTGACGATGATGACTCCATCTTCTTCGCGAACCTGCAAAATGCGGAGATTCTGCACGGTGATGCGCTCGTCGCCCATGTGACCGGGCATGCCCATGTTTTTCCAGACGCGGCCGGGAGTGGAACGGTTGCCGATGGCGCCGTTGCGGCGATGCATCATGGAACCATGGGTCATGGGCTGGCCGGCGAAATGGAAGCGTTTCACGACGCCTTGGAAACCCTTGCCCTTGGACTGGCCGATGACGTCCACGTATTGGCCGACTTCAAAAATGGTGACAGGAAGGTCCACGCTCTCAGGAGCGGCCTCGCCGGCGGCCAGACGGAATTCGCGGACGAATTTCTTCGGGGTCGAGGAGGTTTTGGCGAAGTGGCCGAGTTGGCCCTTGCTGACCCGCTGGGGTTTTTGGTCCCCGAAGCCGACCTGGACCGCGGTGTAGCCGTCCTTGTCCGCTTGTTTGACCTGCAAGATGCGATTGCCGGCGGCCTCGATGACGGTGGCGGTGGAGACGCGCCCCTTGTCGTCATAGACGCGGGTCATCCCGAGTTTTTTTCCTAAAAGTCCGATGCTCATGACGGTGGGTGGCGTTAGATTTTGATGGTGATGTCCACGCCGGCCGGGAGATTGAGCTTGCGCAGCTCATCCACGGTCTTGGCGGTGGGTTCGACGATATCCAGCAGGCGCTTGTGCGTGCGGATTTCAAATTGATCCATGGATTTTTTATCCACATGGGGGGAGCGGTTCACGGTGAACTTCTCGATGCGGGTCGGGAGGGGAATCGGGCCGGTGACCTTGGAACCGGTGCGTTTGGCCGTTTCGACGATCTCGGCCGCGGAGGCGTCCAGAATGCGATAGTCAAAGGCCTTGAGGCGGATGCGGATGCGTTGGCCGGAAGATGAGGACATATTTTATAAAGAACGGTTGAGGGTCAAAACCCCTGGTTGGTGTTAGGAAATTCGTTTTCGCACGCACGAACAAACCCACGCTCCGTGGAGCGCCCCGCATAATTGCTGAGGATGAATGGTCATTGGTTGGGTCGGCGGCGATTTTCCCGTCGTCATCAGGGGACAAAAAAAGCACTCTGCGGTGCGTGTCTCATCTCCCCGACGTCGTGCGGGAGGGAGAAACTAGTGAACTGCGCCCGTGAAGCAAGAGAAAATTAAAATTTTCCTCCACTTTTTTTGGCGAACGTTTCGCGCGGCAGATTTTCCGGCGTTGGCCGGGAGATCCGGGGACAACGGCGGCTGGGGATCTCCAGCCCTTTGCCTCAGAAAGCGAAATTGTCGACAGTCAATCGAGCGCGCAAGCGGGGGGCGAAGAAAAGTGGGCGGAAACCAAACAGAGCGTGGAGCCTAATCCCACAGGGAGCACAGGCATCTTGCCGGTGGAGGTTTCCGGTCACAGGCAGGCTTGCCCGCCTCCGGCGGCGCCAGAGGCGGCCAGGGATGCCTGTGCTCCCTGAACGGGGACACGCTCTACGCCGCCTGCACCGCGGAATAAATCAGCTTGTGCGTGCTGATCCAATCCTGGACGGCTTCGCGCATGCGGGCGGTGGCCTCCTCGACCCGGTTCTTCATTTCGCGGCGTTGGCAGCGCGAAATTTCCCCGCGGCGCTCGGCCGCTTCGCGATACTCTTTCAAAAGCTGCTCCCACTGGGCCATGGCCTCATGCATGCGGTCCTGGGCGGTTTGCAACATGGCGTGGAGGGAATCCGAGAGCGGAGCCGGGCTGGCTGAGAGGGTCTCGGAGAGATGGCGCTGACGTTCGGCGATCTGGGCCTTGAGGATTTTCTCCTCCGGCACGGTGCGCAGGTTGCTGGCCAGGCCGACTTTATTCAACAGCCAGATGGTCCACTTCGTGGGATCGAACTGCCACGGCTTCACGCCGTTGCGATAGTCGTGTTGAAACTCGTGATGATAATTGTGATAGCCCTCGCCGAAGGTGAGGAGCGCCATGAAGAAGCTGTCCCGCGCCGTGCAGCGGGTCGAATACGGACGATCGCCAATCCAATGACAGAGGGAATTGATGCAAAAGGTCGAGTGATGCACGACCACCGTGCGCGCCACTCCGGCCAGGAGAAAGGCCCCCAGAGCGGCCTTGGCGCCGCCTACCGCGAAGCCGATGAGGGTGGGAACAACGAAGCACATCACAATGGCCAGAGGCACGTAGTATTTGTGCTGCCAGCAGGCCAGCTTGTCGTTTTGCAAGTCGCGCACCCAGGTGAGCGGGGTGTCCGGACCGCTGCGGAAAAGAAGCCAGCCGATGTGGGCATGGAAGAATCCCTTGGAAATATCGTAAGGATCGTCGTCGTGATCGACAAATTTGTGGTGACGCCGGTGATCGGCCGACCAGCGAAGGGCCGATCCTTCAAACGCCGCCGCCCCAAAGAGCAAGGTGAAGAGTTTAACGGGCCAGCCGGCCTTGAAGGTCAGATGCGAGAAACACCGGTGATAACCCAGCGTGATGCTCATCCCGGTGGCGAAGACAAAGAAGAGGAAGAGACCGAGTTGGAACCCATCAATCCCGTAAAACCAGAGGTAGGCGGGGACGGCGGTGATGGTGGTGAGGAATGTTCCCATGAGGAACAGGGTGTTGACCCACTCGATTTTATAAGGAAAACGAAACATGCGGCTGCAATCTACATGGCATCTTCCTGCATGCCATATTTTTTTCCCGCACCCTGGCCCGGGCGCGCGACAGCAGTATACGATAACCCCGTCCCCGTCAGGCAATTCGGCAAGGATACACGGTTCATCCTGGAGCGATGGGAGTTCGCTTAAAATCAGACAGAGAGAGAGAACCTGAGGTGTTTCCATTTTCCTATTTAGGATAAGGAATCGAGCCCCATTCAGTCATCACGATGCCAGCCTGTTCGTAGAGATGGAATTTCCCCATGCCCCGGCGGCGGCGTTCGCCGGCTACTGGCCGCCGCCGGGGCGCTGCTTATTGGACCGAAGGCTCCCGCCTCCGCTCGGGATGCGCGGCTGGTCCCCGAGACGGCACTGCCGCAGGAGCGCATTCCCGCTCCCACCGGATCGGGCCGGGTGGCCCGGGCGGGACCGAAAAGAAGGAAATCGTCCACATAGCGCAGACCTCACCCGCAGCGCCTGCTTCACGAAATGGTCAAATCCATCGAGATGGACATTGGCAAAAAACTGGCTGGTCAGATTGCCGATGGGCAGACCGATCCCGACGCTGTGCGTGTCGAAGAGCGATGCCCCATAAATCCGCCGGGAGGCTTCGCGGTGGCTCTCGAGAATGTTGCCAATGAGCCCGAGCACGGCCGGGTCGGCCACCACCCGCCGGATGCGCCCCGGCAACACCTCGTGGTCAATGCCCGGGAAATACCTCCGGATGTCACACTTGAGAGCAACCGGAAACCTCGCGGCGAACTCCGCAGCCCGCCGCATTCCCGCGTGAGTTCCCTTGCCGGGGCGGCAGGCAAAGCTGTCCTCAATAAATCGCGGCTCAAAAATGGGCTGCAACACGGGAAACTTTGGGGAAACTTGGGGGAAACTTGGGGTCAGTGTGGAATGGCACTAAGTTAAGCCCCAACGGGGCTCAATCCCCTAGCCCTGGGTTGCGGAGCTACCCAGGGATCTCGACGAAAAACAACGATCTGCCCTGCAAGGGCTGCATCCCAAAACTTCCTTAACTTAGTGCCATTCCACCCTGACCCCTAGTTTCTCTCCGCGACTACGGGCAGGAGCTTTTTTGATCAGCGCCGGCCGCGGAACGTCCGGCGGGGGCCGCTAGAACGCCGTTCGCCGGTGAGGCGGGGTTCCTGCGCCCTGTCGTGACGCGGTCCATGACTCGACGTCGTGACAAAACCTTCCAGGGTCAGTTGCGGGATTTTTTGCCCGATGAACTTCTCGATGCCGGCCAGTTTTTTCAGTTCGTCGCGCATGACAAAGGTGAAGGCGTCACCGGTTGCGGCGGCCCGGCCGGTGCGGCCGATGCGATGGACGTAGTCCTCCGGATGTTGCGGCACGTCGTAATTGATCACATGACTCACACCGGCCACGTCAATGCCCCGGGCGGCGATGTCGGTCGCGACCATCACCTCGTATTTTCCGGACTTGAAACCGTTGAGCGCCTCGATGCGCTGGTTTTGGGTGCGGTTGGCGTGCAGCACGGCGACGGCGTGGTTGGCCAGGCGGAGTTTTTTCGCGATCTTGTCGGCGCCGTGTTTGGTGCGGGCGAAGATGATCACACTTTGGTAGTCGGTTTTTTCCAGGAGCACGGCCAGCAGGTCGAATTTCCGCTCGCCGTCCACGATGTAAACCCCATGCGTGACCGTATCGACGACCGAGCGGGCCACGCCGATTTCGATGCGCACGGGATCTTTCAGCGCCCAGGCGGCCAGTTCCGCGATCTCGGGCGGAAGCGTGGCGGAGAAAAACAGGGTCTGCCTTTCCTTGGGACATTTGGCGAGGATGCGCTTCACCGCCGGCAGGAAACCGACATCCAGCATGCGGTCCACTTCGTCCAGGATGACCACATTCAAATCGTTCAACCGGATTTCGCGCTGTTGCAGGTAGTCCTCAAGCCGTCCAGGCGTGGCCACGATGATATCCATCCCGCTCTTGAGGGCGGAACGCTGCGCGCCGTAGCCGACTCCGCCATAGACCGAAATCACGCGGAGGTCGGTGTAGCGCGCGAGATCACGCATGGCGGTTTCCACCTGCATGGCGAGTTCGCGGGTGGGTTCGAGCACGAGGCAGCGGCAGGCCCCGTGGCGGTCGAGACGCTGGAGCACGGGCAGGGCGAAGGCCGCTGTTTTTCCCGTCCCGGTCTGGGCCGAGGCAATAACGTCGCGCCCTTCGAGGGCGGGTGGAATGGCGCGCAGTTGAATCGGGGTCGGGTCGCCGTAGCCCATGGATTCAACCCCGCGCAAGAGTGGCTTGGTCAATCCAAGCGAAGCAAATGGCATAATGGTTAAGGCCTGCACCCTCAGGCCCGGCGGACCTTCTGTCAACACCGGGCGGAAACGAAGGGTTGCATTTCGGCCGTTCTCAAGCGAAGGTCCCTTTGCAAGACGGACTTCTGGGGAAAATATTGCTGCGAATTTTACCATCGCAGCAGAGTTTCGATGCGGGATTTGCCTGCGCCATAGCTCGACGCCAAGCGTCTGACTCCCCGGCGGACAACGCGCCATTTCTGTCCTGCGCACCCACATATGAATCAAGACAAGACCATTGAACTCGAAGGAAGAATCACCAACGTGCTGCCAGGCACGATGTTTCACGTCGAACTGGAGAACAAGCACACCGTGCTGGCCCATATTTCGGGCAAGATGCGCAAGCGATTCATCCGTCTGCTCAATGGCGACCGCGTCAAACTGGAGATGTCCCCCTACGATTTGAACAAGGCGCGGATCGTTTACCGTCTGGGCTGAAAAGTAACGGATGGTTGGGGGCAACCCTCCCTGCCGATCCATTGGCCGGGCGCTTTGTCCCCAAAGCGCCGTCGCCTGTTGAAGATCCCTCGACCGATGAAATTCGGAATTCTCGGAGCCATGCCGCAGGAGGTTGCGCTGATGGGGCGATCGATGGATGTCCATCGCAAGGTCGAGGCGGGACTTCGCACATTTTACGAAGGGACTTGGGGCGGTCAGGATGTGGTGCTGGCCCTTTCGCGCGTGGGCAAGATTTCCGCTGCGGTCACGACGCTGTTGATGCTGGAACGTTTTGGCGTGACCCACATCGTTTTTTCCGGCGTGGCGGGAGCCGTTGATCCCCGTCTGCGCGTGGGCGATGTGGCGATCGCGGACAAACTCATCCAGCACGACATGAATGCCAGCCCGCTCTTTCCCCGCTATGAGATTCCCCTTCTGGGCAAGACGGAGTTCGGGGCGGCGCTCAGCGAACCGGCCTTTGTCGCCGCGCGGAGTTATCTCGACTCGCAGTTTGAAACCGATGTTCCCATGAATCGTCGCCACGCCTTCGGCATGAACCGCCCGGAGGTCTATCGCGGTCTGATCGTGAGCGGCGACCAGTTTATTGCGGACACCGCGACGACATCCGGCTTACGCGCGGCGTTGCCGGAGGCGCTTTGCACGGAAATGGAAGGCGCGGCCGTCGCCCAGGTCTGTCATGAAATGGGCAGCGTGCCATTCGCTGTGATCCGCGTGATCTCGGATCAGGCCGATCACGCCGCCGCGGTCGATTTCCAGCGGTTCATCGACCACGTGGCCGAGCACCTCACCGGCGGGATCGTGCGCATTTTGCTGGAATCCTTTGCTGGAAAATCCGGAGAAAAATAGTATGCTGAAAACATGAATGCAGGACAAGGTTCCGCCGGAAACGTCATCGCCGCCCTGGCCAGTTTTTTCATTCCTGGGCTGGGTCAATTAATCCAAGGCCGATTGCTGAGTGCGGCGGTTTTCTTCGTCGCAGCCATCTTGCTCTGGCTCATTTTGATGGGGTGGATCATCCACATCTGGTCAATCATCGACGCCGCGTTGTGGAAACCGAAATCCTGAGTTAGGTTGGGTCCATGGCCCCCCTGCTGAACTACATCAACGGGCGTTTTGTTCCGGCCCGATCCGGTCGCACGCGGGAGTATCTCAATCCGGCGGACAACTCCGTGCTGGGTGAAGCGGCGGAATCCGAAGCCGTCGATGCCGAGGAAGCCATCACGGTAGCCCGTGAAGCGTTTGATGAAGGACCCTGGCCATGGACGCCCGCGGCGGAACGCGCGGCGAAACTTTTCAAGCTGGCCGATCTCATCGAAGCCAATGCGGAGGAATTGGCCCGGCGGGACACGCTCAACAATGGCAAGCCGCTGCGCGAGGCGCGCTTCGACGCGGCGGACACGGCGGGTTGCTTCCGCTACTACGCTGGGCTGGCCACCAAGCCGCACGGGCAAACCTACGAGGTGGGCGACCCCAACATTCTCTCGCAATCCGTGCGCGAACCCCTCGGGGTGTGCGGACAGATCATTCCCTGGAATTACCCGCTGCTCATGGCCGCCTGGAAGCTGGCTCCGGGTCTGGCGGCCGGCAATTGTTGCATCCTCAAACCGGCCGAGCTGACGCCGTGGAGCGTGCAACGGCTTTTCGAATTAATCGACGAAGCGGGTTTCCCGCCGGGCAGTGCCCAACTCATTTATGGCGCGGGCGACCCGGCCGGTTCGGTCCTGGCGGCCAGCGAACGCGTGGACAAAATTGCCTTCACGGGCGGAACCGTCACGGGCCGCAAAATCATGCAGGCGGCCACGGGCAATCTCAAACGGGTCACCCTCGAACTCGGCGGCAAGAGCCCCCTCGTGATCTTTGGCGATGTGGACCTTGAGGTGGCGGTGGAATACGCCATGTTCGGTATCTTTGCCGGTCAGGGCGAGGTCTGCAATGCGGGCTCCCGGCTCTTCCTCGAGCGCGGCATCGCCGATGCATTTTTGGAAAAACTGGCCGCCGCCTGCGGCAAGATCGTGGTCGGGAACGGTCTGAAAGACGACACCGAGATGGGTCCGCTCATTTCCCGCGCTCATCAGAAAAAAGTTCTCGGCTACATCGAGAGCGGCAAGGCGGAGGGCGCACAACTGCTCTGCGGCGGCGCAGGCTACGACGATGCCCGCGCGCAGGGAAACTTCGTGCAACCCACCGTCTTCCTCAAGGCCCCGCCCGACGCCCGCATTGTGCGGGAGGAAATTTTCGGACCCGTGTTGACGGTGGATGTTTTCGATTCCGAGGAGGACGCCATTCGCAAGGCCAACGACACGATTTACGGCCTAGCCGGGGCTGTTTTCACCAAGGATGGAGCGCGGGCGCTGCGTTTCATTCGCAAACTCCGCGCCGGGGTGACGTGGATCAACACCTTCCATCTGACCTTTAACGAGGCTCCCTGGGGAGGGTACAAGCAGAGCGGTTTCGGCCGCGAACTCGGCACGCCGGGCTACGACGCCTACACCGAGATCAAACAGATCAATACCAACCTCTCGTCCGCGCGGCTCGGTTGGTTCAAGGGGATCTGATACCATCTCTTTGATTTGTTTGGATCATTGGCTGGAAGCCAATGCCACGTGGCATCGGCATCCTGCCGATGTTCTGAGTCCATTTATTTGGCAGAGATGGTATGAGTTCTCGCGGGTTGAGTGAGGCAGGCCCAGACCCGAATGGCACTAAAGTTAAGCCCCAACGGGGCTCAATCCCCTAGCCCTGGGTTGCGGAGCTACCCAGGGAACCCGATGACAAACCTGATGACGAACTGGAGTTCAGCACAAGCGACCCGTTGCGCAAGAGTTATCTTTTTGAACTTTCTACCACGCAATATGGGGGTCGTGGTCCGTGATTCGCGAGGAATCGCTCGATTTCTTCTGTGTCATCGTGATCAAACCGGTCGCCATTCGAGCGCCTTCCACGGGGGCGGAGTTTCGCTAAAGTCTGGTCAACCTGCCCGCCCGGTGCTGTAGTGCGCCTTCCAACCCTCTCAACCCATGACACTGCTCGGCATCGACATTGGCGGAACTGGCATCAAAGGCGCACCCGTGGATGTGGAAACAGGCCAACTCACGGCGGAACGTCTCCGCATTCCCACTCCCCAACCGGCTCTGCCCAATGCCGTGGCTGATGTGGTGCAACAAATTGCCGCGCACTTCAACTATCAGGGTCCGACCGGAGTCACCTTTCCGGCTGTCGTCAAAAAAGGCGTGATCTACACGGCCTCCAATGTGGACTCCTCCTGGATCGGCACCAATGCGGGGGAACTTTTCTCCAAACACGTCGGCGGCCCGGCCACCGTGGTCAACGATGCCGACGCCGCCGGCATTGCCGAGATGCGCTTCGGGGCCGGCCAGGACCGCCCCGGCGTGGTCATCATGATCACCTTGGGCACCGGCATCGGCTCGGCCATTTTCCTCGACGGCAAACTGCTGCCCAACGCGGAATTCGGCCATCTGCAAATCCGGGGCAAGGACGCCGAAAAACGGGCCTCCGAGAAAATGCGCGAGGTCAAAAAGCTGTCCTGGAAACAATGGGCCAAACGCCTGAGCGAATACCTCAACGAACTCGAGAAACTCTTTTCCCCGGACCTCTTCATCATCGGCGGCGGCATCAGCAAAAAGTCGGAAAAGTTTTTCCCGCTGCTCAAGACCAAGACCGAGGTCATCGTCGTTCCGGCCGAGATGCGCAATGAAGCCGGCATCATCGGCGCCGCTTATCTGGCCCGGCCTTCCTAATCCGTGGCATCTGCTTCCAGCTGATGCGAATTTTGCCATCAGTTGGAAGCCGCTGCCCCGCAACAAACGCTACGGCCCGGCCAATTGCGCGCGCAGCCTGGCGAACTGCGCGGCCACATCCTCCTGCTCCATCGGGCGGCTCATGATTTCCTCGTAAGATTCCTCGATCACCTGATCACCCTGCAGTTCCCGCAGGAACGGGCTCGGGCGGCAGTGCATGGAACTGCCGAACTTCATGCGTCCGCGACACCAGGTGATGACCAGGGTCTTCATCGCCCGGGTGATGCCGACGTAGAACAAACGGCGCTCCTCGTCCACCGTGCCTTCGGTTTTCGAACGCTCGTGCGGCAGCAACCCGTCCTCGACCCCGACCAGAAAAACATAGGGAAACTCCAGGCCCTTGGCCGCGTGCATGGTGATGAGGGTCACGCCGGTGGCGGTATCCGCCTTGTCCGCCTCGCGTTCGCGGTCCAGACTCACTTCGTCAAGAAAACCCTGGAGCCCGTCCTTCGATCTCTTCTGGTACTCACCCAAGGCCCGCAGCATTTCCCTCACGTTTTCCTCCCGGTTGAGAGTTTCGTCGGGAGTTTTGCAGGACCGCTTGAGATCGTCCATGTAGCCGCAACCTTCCAGCAGGCTGGAAAGAATCTGGGCCGCACCCCCCCCCGGCGTTCCCACGCGAATGCGGGCCGCGTCCATTTCATCCACAAACGAACGGATCGCCTCCGCGGCCTTGCGCGAACAGGTCTCCAGATATTCCGGATGCCGCAGGGCCTCGAAAAGACTCACCTCTTTCTCAATGCTGAAAGCCAGGGCCAGTTCCACCGTGGTGGCGCCGATCCCGCGGGGCGGAGTGGCGATGATGCGCAGCAGGGCGGGATCGTCCGCGGGATTGAGCAGGATGGTCATATACGCCGCGAGATCCTTGATTTCCCGCCGCTCGAAGAAACTTTTTCCGCCCACCAGACGATAGGGGATCTTGTTTTTGCGCAAATTTTCCTCCAGCAGCCGCGACTGGGCATTCATGCGGTAAATGACGGCAAAATGTTCCCAGGGAACCTTGGCCTCGTCGCGCTGCGCCCCGATTTCCTGCACGACAAACTCGGCCTCCTTGCGGTCGTCCGGCACGGCGATCACGCGCACGGGCTCGCCGCCTTCCTTCGGACTCCAAAGATTCTTGCCCCGGCGGCGGGGGTTGTTTTTGATCAGCCGGTTGGCCGCACCGAGGATGGCATTGGTGCTGCGGTAATTCTGTTCGAGGCGGATGATGCGCGGGTTGGGAAAGTGTTTCTCAAACTCGAGAATGTTCGACACTTCCGCGCCGCGCCATCCGTAGATGCTCTGGTCGTCATCACCCACCACGCAAACATTCGGCGGTTGGCCGCTGACCAGCAGATTCACCAGATCGAGTTGGAGTTTATTGGTGTCCTGAAACTCATCAACCATCAGATACTTGACCCGGGCGCGCCATTTTTCGCGGGCCTCGGAATGCTCGTCCAACAGCTTGACCGCCTTGCCCAGCAGGTCGTCAAAGTCCATGGCATTGAGAGCCCGGAGCTCCTGTTCATACCGATGGAAAACCGAGCCCAGCAGAGTGTCTGCGTCGATGGGAAGCGCGTTGTTCTTGGCCTTGCTGATGAAGTTCTTCGCGAAATTCGGATCGAGTTTTTCATCCTTGGCCGAAACACGGGTGATGATCTTCTTGATGAGGCCCATCTGATCGCTCTCATCGAAAATGGAGAAGTTCGCCTTGTAACCCAGCCGCTCCGCATCCGCCCGCAGGATGCGCAAACACAGCGAGTGAAACGTGGAAGCCGTGACCGCCTTGGCATCCGCCGCGTCCACCATGCCGGCGATGCGTTCCTTCATCTCCCGCGCCGCTTTATTGGTGAACGTGACGGCCAGAATCTTCGCCGGATCCTCCCCTTGCGAGACCAGCCAGGCAATGCGCGCCGTGATGGTGCGCGTCTTGCCCGTGCCCGCCCCCGCCAGAATGAGCATGGGCCCGGTCTCGTGATAAACGGCCTCGAGTTGCTCGGGATTAAGATCAAAAAGTCGAAACCGGCTCATCGGAAGTCGGAAGTTGCGAGAGTCGCCACCACTTCGGGATACAGCCGATGCTCCGCCACCTGAATGCGCGCATGGAGCGTCTCCGCCGTGTCGCCCGGCAGCACGGGCACCTCGGCCCGGGCGATGATCTCGCCGGTGTCCATGCCCGCATCCACGTAATGCACGGTGCAACCCGCGACCTTTTCCCCGGCTTCGAGCGCCTGACGCCACGCTTCGAGCCCGGGAAATTTCGGCAGCAAGGAAGGGTGAATATTGATAATGCGCCGGGGAAACGCCTCGAGCAGCGGAGCCTTCACCATCCGCATATAACCGGCCAGAACCACCAGCTCGACCCCGGCCTCCGTGAGAATCGCAACCAACTCCGCTTCCGTCTCCGGGGAGAGCCTCGTCTTGTAGCGTCGGTCTATGACCGTCGCATTCTTCACCCCCGCCTCTTCCGCCAGCCGCAAAATCCCCGCCCCTTCCACATCGGAAACGACCACCGCCACCTCTGCCGCAAGGCGACCATGGGCAATGGCATCGAGAATGGCGCGAAAATTCGAACCCTTCCCCGACCCCAGCACGCCGATCCGCAGTTTCCGCATCGCCGGGATGATGCCCTGCCGGAATCGATATGCAAGTGGCGGTGATTTCTTTTTTGCCTACGGCCCGCCAAAGCTGTTTTCTCAGCCCCTTGAAAGCGGAAAAAATCGAGGAACTGGAACAGGCACTGGAGGGTTTCGACCCCGCGACCATGCGGCGCGGCAAGGACTATCTCACCCGCAAGCGGGTGAGGCGCCTCGCGGTCGAGGAGAACCTGATCACAGCCGAGGTCGAGGGCACGGATCTCTATGAAACAGCCTGGCTCTATGAAGACGGCGAGTGGTTTTCGGATTGCAGTTGTCCTATAGCCATTGAGTGCAAGCACGCCTACGCCCTGGCGCTGGCCGTTTTGACCGGCAGAGGCACCCCGACTCCTCCTGCGCCAGCCCGGCCCGCAACGCGACCAAAAAAGGCCCGACCCGCATCCTTCAAGGATGAGATCGCCCGGCGCACCGGTCAGAAGTTGACCCAGGCCGATAAAAGGTTCGCCGACCTTGTGGAGAATCTGCATCGCGACGTGCAACGCGCAAACCGATGTTTTCTGCACGGCGAATGGCTGCGCCCGCTGAAGTTTCCCGCGCCCGAACCGGTCCACCGGTGGGAACCGGCGCAAGTCATGAAGGATTGGTGGAAATCTCCGCCGGCCACCCCACTCGACCTCTGGCAATACCTCGCCCTCTACGCCGAGCGCGAAGGGGCCGAGATCCCCTCCTTCCTCAAGCCTGTCACCGACCCCTCAACTATCCGGGCCGGGGTCGAGGACATTCTCCGCGAGAAAGAAATCTTGCGCTGGCAAAACGTTCTGGACGACGTGGCGCGCCGGGCGGTGGCCTTGCCTCCCTCCCGCCCGCTGCGGCTGCGACTGGCGCTGCCCAAGGTCTATTGGGAGGAGGAGTCCACTCCGGGAAGCTGGCAGCGACTCAACGCCGACCGCGTGCGACAATTGGCCCAGGAAAAATCGACGGCCCACGACAGTGCCTCGCTGGTTTTGCTCACCCTGGCAACGGGCAGCGCCGCGGCCGGGTATTGGGGCCGCTCGAACTTCGCCCTCAGTCTCGATCGCGAGGAGGATGCCGCCTTTCTCAATACCGCCCTGAACAATCCGCTGACCCGGGAACGTGTGGTCGGACATGATGGGAATGTTTTTTGTTTCGCCGAGGACCCGCTGCGATGGGAATTCCGGCCCTCGGAACGCGACCCCGAGAACGAAATCGAAGCCCGCCTTCTCGCCCCCGATGGCGTCACCCTCCCCGAGCGCCTCGGCATTTTTCCGGGCCCGGTTTCCCTCGTCCTCGTGCAGGGCCGCATCTACCGCGCTCCCCTCCCGCTCGAAAGAACAGGCAAACCCTATGCCAGGGCCTTCATCCCCCGCGCCGCCCTCCGAAACACCCCCGGAGCCGTGGTCGCACTCAAAAAAGGCGGCGCCATTTTTCCCACGGAGATCGAGGCCAATATCGAAAGCGTCGCGCTCTCACCCTGCCTCGTCTGCGAACTCCACTCCCCTGGCGACGGCTATGCCGAGGAACTGCGCATCCGGCTGCTGGCCCATGCCCCGGAGCACGATGTCGAGCAATCCTGGTGCGGCCCGCGCGGCTGGGTCCTCACCGATCCGACCAAAAAGACCAGCGGCCCGAAGAAGGATCGCGAGCTGGTTTTCGACCACGCCGAGGCCGATGCGGCCGTGCCCCTGCTAGCCGCGCTGCGCCTTGGCTCGGTCTATGATCGCGACTACTGGACCCGTCCGGTCACGAAGAAATTCTCCGAGGAATTCTCCGAGTGGGCCCAGTCGCTGCCGTCGGGATTGGAAATTCGCGCCTCGCCGGAACTCCGCGCCTTCTTCGAGCCGGCCGGCGCGGCCGCGCTGCGATTTAAAATCGAGGAAAAGCCCGACGCACCGGACTGGTTCGATCTGCGCGCGGAACTCAGCGTCCACGACGTCGAACTCACTCCCGAGGAAACCCAGGCTCTGCTCAAGGCCCGCGGCGGATTTGTCCGCCTGAAATCCGGAGCCTGGAAACGTCTGGAGGCTCAGTTCGACGAGGCGGACGCCGCCGCCCTCACCGCCATGGGCCTCACGCTGGAGAGTGCCCTCACGGCCGAGCGCCACAGTTTCCACGCCCTGCAACTGGCCGGCCACCGCGTGACCCGCCTCGCCAGCGAGGAGATGCACGAGCGCATCGCGCGCCGCTCCGCGGAGATCCGCGCCATCTCCCCGCCCGATCCGCCGGCGGACTTTCTCGCCACCCTGCGTCCCTATCAGCAGGACGGGTTTCATTTTCTCGCCTTCCTCGCCACCAACAATTTCGGCGGCGTGCTGGCCGACGACATGGGCCTGGGCAAAACCATCCAGGCCCTGGCCTGGCTGGTCTGGCTGCGCGACCAAGCGGCCGACCCCGGCTTGCGCGCCCTCGTCGTCTGCCCGAAATCCGTAACCCACAACTGGAGCACCGAGACCGCCCGCTTCGCCCCCACTCTCACCGTCCTGTCCTTCACCCCCGGCGCGAAAATTCCGTCCAAAACCGCCACGCTCGTCATTGCCAACTACACCCAGCTCCGGCTCAACGCCCCTTGGTTTCTCGATCAGAAATGGGACGCCGTCATTCTCGACGAGGGCCAGAACATCAAGAACCCCGGTTCGCAAACCGCCCGGACGGCCCGCGAACTTACCGCCCGCCAGCGCCTCGTTCTCACCGGCACCCCCATCGAAAATCGCGCCCTCGATCTGTGGAGCCTCTACGCCTTCGCCCAACCCGGACTCCTCGGCTCGCAGGCCTCCTTCAAGCGGCTCTACGAATCCCGCAACGTCGACGATACCAGCGGTCTGGCCCGCCTCCAGGCCCGCGTGCGGCATTTTCTCCTCCGCCGCACCAAGTCCCAAGTCGCTCCGGAACTCCCACCCCGCACCGAGGAGGAACTCCTTTGCGCCCTCGATGGCGACCAGGCCGCCCTCTACAGCGCCGAACTCAAAAAAACCCGCCGCCTCGTCCTCGGTCTTTCCACCAAGGATTCCTTCGACAAGGCCCGTTTCAACGTCCTCCAGTCCCTCCTGCGCCTTCGGCAAATCTGTTGCGACCCGCGCCTCATCACCAAAAGCCGGGAGAAAGCCGTCCCCAGCGCCAAGATGGAAGCCCTCTTCGACCAGCTCCGCCCCCTCGCCGAGGAAGGCCACAAGATCCTCGTCTTCTCCCAATTCGTCGAAATGCTCACCCTCATTTCTGACGAACTCACCCGCGAATCCATCGCCCACCTCACCCTCACCGGTCAGTCCGAAAACCGCCAGGAACTCGTGCACCAATTCCAGACCGATCCCGCCATTCCCGTGTTTCTCCTCTCCCTCAAAGCCGCCGGCTCAGGCCTCAACCTCACCGCCGCCAGCTACGTCATCCTCTACGACCCCTGGTGGAACCCCGCCGTCGAAGCCCAGGCCATTGATCGCACCCACCGCATCGGCCAGGTCAAACCCGTCATCGCCTACCGCCTCATCGCCAAGGACACCATTGAGGAAAAAATCCGCGCCCTGCAAAAACAAAAATCCGCCGTGGCCGACGCCGTCATCCACGAGGAATCCCTGGCCAAGGTCCTCGACCTCGACAGCCTCCGCTTCCTCCTCGCCGAATGACCCTCTCCCCTCCATGATCCTCCGCCGATGAGTCTGGAAACGTATCTTCAAAGCCGGTCCAAGACGGTCGATGCCGCGCTGAACCGCCTGCTACCCAAGGCCACGGTGAAGCCTGCCACCATCCACCGCGCCATGCGCTACAGTCTCTTCGCCGGGGGCAAACGCCTGCGGCCCATCGCCTGCCTCGCCGCCGCCGAGGCCTGCGGCGGAAAAATCGAACCCGCCCTGCCCGCTGCCTGCGCCGTGGAATGCATCCACACCTACTCGCTCATCCACGACGACCTGCCCTGCATGGACGACGATGATTTCCGGCGCGGCCGCCCCACGTCGCACAAAGTCTTCGGCGAAGGCGTCGCCGTCCTCGCCGGCGACGCCTTGCTGACCCAGGCCTTCGAAATTCTTGCCACCGCCCGCGAAACCCCCCGCTACAAAACCCGCGACCTCCTGCACGAACTCGCCGTCGCCGCCGGCAGCCGTCAACTCATCGCCGGCCAGGTCGCCGACCTTGAAGCTGAGGCCAAAGAATCCACCCGCGCCGAACTGCGCTTCATCCACGAAGCCAAAACCGCCGCCATGATCATCGCCAGCCTGCGCCTCGGCGCCATGAGCGCAAATGCCACCCCGGCAAAACTGACCGCTCTCACCCGGTTTGGACGAAACCTTGGCCTCGCCTTTCAGGTCATTGACGACATCCTCGATGTCACCCAAACCAGCGAAAAACTGGGCAAAAGTGCCGGCAAGGATCTCACTGCGCAAAAAACCACCTACCCCGCCCTCATCGGTCTCGACGCCGCCCGGCGGGAAGCGCGGCGACTGACCAAATCTTCCCACGATTCCCTCCGGCCTTTCGGCTCGAAAGCCGATCAGTTGCACGCCCTCGCCGATCATCTCCTCACTCGGGAATTTTGATGAACCGACGACGATGTCTCATGTCTCCATCCTGAGAGTATTCCGCGCGCCAATCCGCGCCGCCCTGGTCACGGCAGTTTTGCTTTCGGGCCTGCCCTCCTGCTCCCGTCCCCAACCCCCGGTCCGCGCCGCACCCACGGATCCGGTTTTGCTGGAAAGCCAGGCCCTGCAGCTTCAGGAAAAAGGCGACTTTGCGGCGGCGGAACCGCTTTTCCGCCAATGTCTCCTCGAACGCCAAAGGACCCTCGGACCCGAACACATCGACACCCTGGCCGCGATGAACAATCTGGCCAATCTGCTGCATGACCGGGGCGACAACGACACGGCCGGACAACTCCATACCGAGTGCCTCGAAGCCCGCAGCCGCACGCTTGGTCCCGATCATCCGCATACTCTCGGCAGCCTCAATAATCTGGGGCTGGTTCTGCGCGACAAGGGAGACCTTGCCGCCGCGGAGATGCTTTACCGCCGGGCGTGGGAAACCATGAAAAATTCCGCCGGTCCGGATGATGGCGACACCCTGGCCATGTTGAACAACCTCGCCAACGTCCTCTCCGACCAGGGTCAATACGCCGCCGCCGAATCCCTCAATCGCCAGTTGGTCGAATCGCTCGACCGCACGCTGGGCCCCGAGCATCCCGCCACGCTCGCGGGCAAGGGCAATCTGGCCAATCTGCTCCTGCGCAAAGGCGACCCCTGGGCGGCCGGATCGCTTTATCAGACTTGTCTGGCCATCCGCGAGCGCACTCAGGGCAAGGAACACCCCGAGACCTTGCTCGCCCTCAATAATCTGGCCGCCTTCCACCTCGAAACCGGCAACCTCGTCGAGTCCGAACGCCTCTACCGGCTCTGCGCCGCCGCCCGGACGAAAACCCTCGGGGCCGAACATCCCGAAACCCTCAGCACCACGGAAAACCTCGCCCGCGTCCTCCGCAAATCCGGTTCACTCAGCGAGGCGGAAACCCTGGCCCGTTCCGCCCTGACCACCCGCGAACGCATTCTGGGAGACGCGCATCCGGACACTCTGGACAACATGGCCACGCTTGCCGGAATTCTGGGCGACAAAGGAGATGCCGCCGCGGCGGATGTCCTCTACGAGAAAGCCTTGGACGGACTCCGCCAGTCTCTCGGCACCGCCCATCCCACCACCCTGACTGTGCTTTACGAATATTCCCTCCTGAAAAGGAGCGAGCGGCTGGAACAAGCTGCCCGCCGCCTAGCCTACGACCTTATGGCCGGGGCCCGCCGCACCCTTCCCGCCGGTCATCCCGATCGCGTAAAATACGAGCAACATCTGGAGTCCTTTCGGTAATTCGGCCCGGCCCTCTTTGCCCATGGCCTGTTTCGCCGGGAAACACCGATGCCGACCGAACCCTCGCGCAATTTCCTCCTGACCAAAACGCCATCCCTTTGGGTGACAATTCTGGCGAATAAGTTTTTCGCAGAATCCGAAAGTTTGAATTTCGCGAATCCGATGTCGGGAGTGGTGCGTAAGTAATCGTGTCTGAAGACAAACTAACAACAAATATTTAAACTTATAATCCAATGAAATACTCTCTCCGCTTACTCGCTGCAGTTGCCCTGTTGATTCCCACCCTTCATGCTGCCAATGCTCAAACCAAAGACATTGTCGACACGGCAGTGGCTGCCGGTTCCTTCAAAACCCTGGTAGCTGCCGTGCAGGCCGCCGGCCTAGTCGAAACCCTGAAAGGTCCCGGCCCCTTCACCGTTTTTGCCCCGACGGATGAGGCCTTCGCCAAACTTCCGGCCGGAACTGTCGAATCCCTCCTCATGCCCGAGAATAAGGAGAAACTCATCGCAATCCTAACCTATCATGTTGTCCCGGGTAAAGTTATGGCGGCTGATGTCAAGCCCATGGAGGTCAAAACCGTCAACGGTGAGAAAGCCACGATTGCCGTCACGGATGGCAAGGTCACGATTGACAAGGCGAATGTGGTGAAAACCGATATCGTCACGTCCAACGGTGTGATTCACGTGATCGATGCGGTGATCATGCCCTGATTCTCCCTTACTTCCACAATCCCAAGGAAAGGCGCGGCTTTCAGCCGCGCCTTTTCGTTGCCTTAGCGGCCTCTTCCCATCTCGGCGCGGCGCATCGGCATTGCGTCCACAATGGCAAAAAGGTCGCGAGCCGTGAGCAACGCATCCTGATGAAGTTTTTCTCCACCGTCCTTACCGATTAGTACAACAGAAAACGCAGGGGCGTTGAAACGGGTCTGCACGACAAAGTCCCGCTCGATCAGTCCAGCCCAATCGGCCAATAACTCGGCCGCCTGTTTCTGATACGCCGCATCCTCCCGCGAGGGAGCGAAGATCACCAAAATGCGCTTGGGTGAAGCGGTCTGAGATTCCATGACGAAAAGGAATAAGAGGAAAATGGCGATTCGTGACATGGGAAACGGTACTCCAAAGCGCACGTTCCACAAACTCAGCCGTTCTTCCGCTGCTCACCAGCTGCCAACTTGAGCCTCAATCCCGGCGAGTCCCGCAAGGCGCAGCCGGGTTCGATCCGGCCGGCCCGATCAAAACGCACCCCCTCCGCCGCCAGGAGCCGCTTTTTTCGTGCGATGGCCTGCCCCACCGACTGACCGGCAAAACCACCGACGGCGAGACCGGATGCCACCACGCGATGACACGGCACATCGTCAAACGGACACACCCCCAAGGCCTGCCCGACTACGCGGGCCGAACGGGATCCAATGGCACTCGCCACCGCCGCGTAACTGGCGACTTTTCCCGCCGGAATCCGCCGCACCGCCGCATAAACCCGGGCTTGGAATTCCGTGGGCGATTTCGATTTCTTCATGCGCACCGGATTGGCAAATTACTGGCCCGAATGGCGCTAACTTAAGCCCCAACGGGGCTCAATCCCCTAGCCCTGGGTTGCGGAGCTACCCAGGGATCTCGAGGAAAAACAACGAGCTGCCCTGCAAGGGCTGCATCCCAAAACGCCCTGAAGTTCGTGCCATTCAGGACCCCCTCCGGCCCCCTGATTTTATAGCTTCCCTGTTATAAATTGAGCCTCACCTAAGCCAAACGACCAATCACATCCTTCATTACAGACAATAGATACCATCACATCCTCTGGTTTGATCTGTAACCGCTGCTGAAGTTTTTCCGTGAGTAATTTGTATAAGCGTTGCTTTTTTTCGGCATTTCTTGGCATGCTCACGATCGTAAAAAGCACAAACTGCCTGCTGCGTTTGATGCCAAGGCCCGTGTCCATAATCACGATTTCGTTCTCTGCGTGTTGGGTCAGCACTTGATAGCGATCTGTCACAGGAACCCCAAAGGCCCCGACGACAGCTTCATGAGCTGTATCCAGCAAGAGTTTGATTTCCTCGTCCGACCGCCCTTTAACGACGTCTATTTTAATCAGTGGCATTTAATTTATCCTTTTTGTTTGACAGAAGATTGCGGTGGACCCTGTTTTCGAACCAATAGGAGCTTAAAATAAGCTATGGAACGAGAGTGTGATTTGGACTCTATGTATTGATTGTGGAGGGATCAACCTCCGTTTGGAGGGAAGGGAATTTTTTTCGGGGGTGTAAAGTTCCTTCTGTAATTGGGTTCTTCGCGATCCGAGCGCAGCCGGCCCCGGACGGGGCTTGCGCGAAGTTCGCCGGGGGCTGGCCAGAGTGCTTTCCTGTCGGGGTGCAGCAAACACATCCAACAAAACACACACCCATGACCAACCAAATTGATTCTGATCTTCTGAACACCGTTTTGCAACTCCTCACCTCCCAAGGCTCCGCCGGTTTTGCCGAGGGTCTGCGCCTGCTCGTCAACGAAGACATGGTTCACGAACGCTCTGCTGTCCTTCAAGCCCGCCCCTACGAGCGTTGCGAGGATCGGCTCGGACGTGCCAATGGCTTCAAGCCCAAGAGCCTTGCCTCCCGTGTCGGGCCCATCCAACTGTGCGTCCCCCAGGTTCGCGACGGCGTGGATTTTTACCCCAGTGCTCTGGAAAGCCGATGGGGTCCTATAATTTACATATCAAGGTGAATTAAATGGCACGCTCACGCGGCGGGAAGGGATCCTCCATCACCCTGTCAGACGAACAACCGGGCACCCTGGAGGCGGGCCATATTTCGATCATGCGTCACCGTGACAAGACCGTTAGCTGAATAATCGCCGGGAATTAGACAGTCGAGCAGACCCGGTTCGGGCGGTTCCGTCAGGGCTGCGGACACGCTGTGGCCGGGATGCGGATTAATCAATCCGCTGGTCATGACCGAAACGAGGGACAACCGCCGGGTGGTCCGTTTTACGACGGACGCGAGGGCCGCGTCCCCCCCCAAGGGGAAGATCACTTTGATGCGTTTGACTTGACGGTGAAACAATCTCGACAAAACCCTGACAAAGAACCATTGTAGTCACATGATTAGAACTCTGCGGGAATCCAAAACCCACCTGAGTGAGTTGGTCAATCTTGCCAGTGACGGTGAGGAAATTTTGATCACCGTTCATGGCGAGCCCAAGGCCCGGTTGGTTCCCGTATCGAAACCGAATCCTGACGTCGCCGGATGGATGGGAGAGCTCGCCGCCCTGCGGGCCAGTCAGCCAGCCGCTCCCGCTCCGTCCGATCGCAGCGCATTGGATGAAGTGCGAGAGGATCGTTGGTGAAATCCGTTTATTGGGACACCTCTTGCATCTTGGCGCTCTACGTACCCGAGGCCATCTCCGCGCAAGCGGCCACCCTTGCCGGCGAGGAAAACAAGGCCCTCATCTCCAGTGCGATTCTGGAATACGAGATGACTTTTGCTCTGGGCGCGAAAGAAGCACGGGGCGAAATCTCTCCGGGTGCTGCCGCGACCGTTTTAGCCAAGTTCCAAAGCGACCTCCAGCGCGGCCGTTTCCTGCTCGTACCGCTTGGACAGGACATCAAAGTCCGCGCCAGCCGCATCGCCGCGAACATCCTTCAATCTCACCCGCCGACCCTTCTCCGCACTCTGGACGGCATCCATATCGCCACGGCCCTGCAACTCGATGCCCGGGAAATCCTCACCGCCGACAAACGCATGGCGGATGTCTCCCTGCTGCTTGGTTTAAAAACCGGATATCTCAAAGCGACGCTCTGAAAAAGGAACGGTGGAATGGCTGACCCGGTTGTTCCTACCAAGACAAGACGCCGCCATTTTCAGATGAAAGTTTCTCCACCCGCTCGAGAACAAAGGGAAAGGGATGGTTCGCCAGCATTCCAAAGGCCGCGTTTTTCGTCAGCCGTCCGCGGGTGGTGGCGGGACTGGTGAGGCCGCAGAGATAGCGCGCAAGCTGGCGGGGAGCTTGCAAGGCGGCGTGATTTTCGGCTTCGAGTTCTTGCATTGCGGCGAGATTTTCGGGCGTGAATGCGGGTGCGGGACTGCGGGGAATTACGCGTGGTTCGCGTGGAGAAGAGGTCTCCAGGCAACTCCCGCAGTGCCCGCAATCTTCGGCCAGATCCTCGCCAAAGTAGCGGAGCAAATGCCGTGTGAGGCAGGCGGGGTCGGAGGCTAAGGCGAGGATTTGCTCGATGCGCTGCGCATCGGTTGTTTCGCGTTCGACAAACTGCTGCTGCATCCGGGGGGCGATGACCGCGACGTTGCGTTGCGCGGGATCGCCAGCCAGGCGATAGCGGTGACGGAGGCCGGAGGGTTTGATTTGGGCCGCGCCGGTTTCTTCCAGCCAGTTCATGGCTTTTTGCAGGCGTTCTCGCGGTTCGCCGAGACTCTGCGCGGCGGCTGCGAGGTCTTCGATGGTCAGCCAAATGGGACCGCGTTTCGCGACGGCGAAGAGGCGCTGGAGGAAAGCCTGACGCTCCGGGGTGTGGCCGGCGAGGATTTCGGCTTCCGGCTTGAGCCGTCGCACCTGATAGCCGGTATAAAACGCTCCCAGCGGCATGATATGACCGTCGAGTTCCAGATAGGTGAGCACCGTTTCCAGCACGAGCGGACGGATGTCGAAGGTGTGAGAGAGGTCGTAGCGGCTGAGATCAAATTCGTCGTCCTGACCCAGCAAATATTCCAACAATCCGCGAAGAGAGGATGCATCCGGGGTGTCGCCGAAGACGAAATTTTGTAAAACGATGGTGTCGTCACCGCAGGCGAGCAGTTCGCAATGACTATCTCCGCCGTCCCGCCCGGCGCGGCCGATTTCCTGCTGATAGTTTTCCAACGTCTTGGGCAGGTTGTAATGATACACGGCGCGGATGTTGGACTTATCAATACCCATGCCGAAGGCGATGGTGGCGACGATGATGTCGATACTGCCGCCCATGAAACCATCCTGCACCTCGCTGCGGGTTTCGTCGCGCAGTCCGGCGTGGTAAGCCCGCGCAGTGAGGCCGGCCTTGGCCAGATAGGCGGCCACCTGCTCGGCGGTTTGCTGCAGCGTGACGTAAACGATGGCGGGGAAGCGGCGGAATTTTTGCAGTTTCCGGCCCAACAACGGCAGCCGTTCGGCCGCACTGACGGGCGTGACATAGAGCGCGAGATTGTGGCGATGAAATGGGGTCTGGATTTGATCCGCGTCCGCAATCTGGAAAGCCCCGCGAATATCCCGGGCCACCTCTGGAGTGGCGGTGGCGGTGAGGGCCAGCACGGGATGCAATTTCAACCGGCGCGCCACCTCGGCCAGGCGCAAATATTCGGGCCGGAAGTTGTGACCCCACTCCGAGATGCAGTGCGATTCGTCGATGGCCAGCAGCGAAATTTCTGTGCGGGAGAGCCGTTCCATGAAGGACTCGCTCATGAGCCGTTCCGGCGCGATGTAGAGCAGCTTGAGCGTGCCGCTGCGCATGGCCTCAAAAACCCCGATGACCCCGGCGGACGTGAGGGTGGAGTCCAGCCGCGCCGCCGCGATGCCGCGCGCGACCAGACTTTCCACCTGATCTTTCATCAGCGCAATCAGCGGCGAAATCACCAGCGTGAGCCCCGGCAGATGCAGCGCAGGGAGTTGATAGCAAAGTGACTTGCCCCCGCCTGTGGGAAAAATGGCCAGGGCAGAGCGCCCCGCGAGCAGAGCCCCGATGACATTTTCCTGCCCCGGACGGAACTTGGCGTGGCCGAAATGCTGCTGAAGGGTGGCGGCGATGTCCATGAGCGGATCATAAGTCCGGCCCGGGCCCGCGAAACACGCAAAAAGACGCGAAAAACCCGAGCCTCTTCCCTCCGGGCTTCATTCTCTGCTACTTTTCCGCCTGTGAGAGGAGATGAAAATCAGTCGGCCGCGCCGCAGGACGGGCTGGCCGGCATGGTGGAGCGCGTCACCTATCACAATGAGGAAAACGGCTATTCGGTTTTGCGAGTCACCGTGAAAGGGAAGCGCGACATTGTGACCGTGGTGGGAAACGTCGCGGATGTTTCCGCCGGAGAGTGGATCACCGCGCAGGGTGTTTGGGTGCAGGACCGCGAGCACGGGCTTCAGCTCAAGGCCGGTTCCATTCATTGCAGCGCGCCGACCTCGCGCGAAGGGATCGAAAAATACCTCGGCAGCGGCCTGATCAAGGGCATCGGCCCGGTCTACGCCAAGAAGCTGGTGGAGAAATTCCACGAAGAGGTCTTCACCATCATCGATCAATTTTCCGTCCGTCTCGAAGAAGTCCCCGGCATCGGCAAGGGACGCCGCCAAAAGATCCGCGCCGCCTGGGCCGAGCAGAAAGTGGTCCGCGAAATCATGCTCTTCCTCCACGCCAACGGCGTCAGCACGAACCGCGCCGTGCGCATTTACAAAACTTATGGCGAGGCCGCGATGGAGACCGTGCGGGCCAATCCCTACACGCTGGCCAAGGACATTCCCGGCATCGGGTTCAAATCGGCTGATACCATCGCGCAGAAATTGGGCATCGCACCGGATTCGATCATTCGCGCACGGGCGGGGCTCATTCACACTCTGGCCGAGGCCATGGGCGACGGGCATTGCGGCTTGCCCCGGGATTTGCTTTTGAAAAAAACCGTCGTTCTGCTGGGCACGGACTCAGCCATTGTGAGCGAAGCCCTGGAACGCCTCCTCGTGGACGCCGACTTGGTTTTTGAGGACCCGCTCATCTACCTGCCTGCACTGCGCGCCGCCGAGCAGGAGATTGCCACCCGGATGCGCAATCTGGCCGCGAAGCCCTCATCCTATCCCCCCATCGCCATCGAAAAAGCCCTCCCCTGGGTGGAAGGAAAAACCGGCAAAGCCCTGGCGATCACTCAGGTCGAAGCGCTCAAGCAAGCCCTCTCCTCCCGCGTGCTCGTCATCACCGGCGGCCCCGGTGTGGGCAAAACCACGCTGGTCCATTCCATCCTGCTCATTCTCCGTGGCAAAAAAATCCACTGCCTGCTCTGCGCCCCGACTGGCCGGGCCGCCAAGCGACTGACCGAGACCACCGGGCTGGAGGCAAAAACAATTCACCGTCTGCTGGAATATCAACCCGCCGGAGGCGGATGCACCCGCGATGCCGGGCGTCCGCTCGACTGCGACCTTTTAGTGACCGACGAGACCTCGATGATTGATGTCCCGCTTTTCAGCAAACTGCTCCGCGCCCTGCCCGCCCACGCCCATCTCCTCCTCGTGGGTGATGTGGATCAACTCCCGAGCGTCGGCCCGGGCTCGGTCCTGGGCGACATCATTCGCAGCGGCGTGGTGCCGGTCGTGCGGCTGACCGAAATTTTCCGCCAGGCCCAAGGCAGCCGGATCATCAGCAACGCTCACAGGATCAATGCCGGCCAACTGCCCGACCTGGAAGGCAGCGCGGACTCCGACTTCTTTTTCATCGAACGCGAGGAAGTGGAAGCCACCCGCAGCACCATTCTCGATCTGGTCAAAACCCGCATCCCCAAGCGCCTGGGATGCGATCCCGTGCAGGACATCCAGGTTCTTTGCCCGATGAATCGCGGAACCCTCGGCACCCGGCAAATGAATGCGCTTTTGCAGGAAACGCTCAATCCCCGTCGTCCCGAAGAACCCGTGGTGGAAAGCTTCGGCTCCCAATTCCGCCTGCGCGACAAAGTCATCCAGACCCGCAACAACTACGACAAGGAAGTCTTCAACGGTGACATCGGCCGGATCTCGGCGATCAACCCCGACGAGCGCGAAGCGACCATCAGTTTTGATGGCCGCGAGGTTGTCTATGATTTTGGCGAACTGGATGAAATCTCGCCCGCCTATGCCATTACCATTCACAAAAGCCAGGGCTCGGAATTTCCCGCCGTGGTGCTTCCGCTCACCATGCAGCACTACCTGTTGCTCCAGCGGAACCTCATCTACACCGGCCTGACCCGGGGAAAACGTTTCGTGGTGATCGTCGGCGAAAAGAAAGCCCTCGGCCTCGCGGTCCGCAATGGCCAGGCCGCGCAAAGATTTTCCGCCTTGTCGGAAAGACTCAGGGCTTAATCGAATCGTTCGCCGGAAGGGACGACGGAAGCGCGCGTCGAAAAATCGCCCGCGCCACCACCAGGGACACCAACACGCCCCCAAAGAAAACCCCAAGGAGAATCAGGCCGCGCTGGAACGCCTTGTCCAGCAACCGGTCGGCCCGTTCATCCACCATTTGCGCAATCCGGGTGCCCTCGGGTCCGGCGGCGGTCGCACCCTCGAGCAATTGATTGAGCCCGTTGACGAATCCATTGAGCCGGGTCAGCGCGGTGGAAGTTTGTTGCCAGGCCTGGGCGTAGTCGTCGCGCGCAAACGGGAGCGCTTCGATTTTTGCGGCCAGCAAATTCACCGAGTCAAAAGTTTCCTGCAGCGTGAGGCTGAGCCGTTCCGCGCTCTCCAGCGAAGCGCGGATTTCCGGCAGCGCCTTGCCCACCACGCCCTCCTTGTCTTGCAGCGCGTCGTTGATCTGCCGGGGAAGATTGGCCGCCATGGCTGAGAGGCTGCTGAAATCGGGATTGATGGTGGCAATAGGAAACCGCTCCGCCACGCGATCAATCGTAAGGTCCGACTGTTGCGCCAGCATGCGCGGCACGCGTTCCATGTAAAAGAGCACGCGTTCGCCATAGAGCAGCGATTGGTCCACCGTGCCGAGCAAACGCTGAATGCTGGCCATCAGCCCCCGCGCAGAACGCGCCTCGGCGAAGTGGCTCAGGACGACCCCGTCCAGATTGCGCAGACGCACATCGAGAAGCTGATGGCGCGGCGGATCGGTCTCCTCCCACGCCGCAATCAGGCTGCGCAAATCCGATTGCTGCGCGGGAGTCAGCACCTTTTCGGCCTCCTCCCAGATCTTCCCGTTCATTTCCCGATAAAGTGCCCGCAGGGAAGCCGCCCGCTCGCCGAACACCTCGGGAATCCAATGACGGTCCACCGCCCATTTTCCCGCGGAAATAAACACCGTCATGTCGAGCAGGGCCGCGCGGGGATCCTGCGATCCGGCGATGGTCATCGAAGTCGCTCCCAGCATCACCTTCCACTTTTGCGCGTTGGTTCGCCTGGCTGGATCGGTCTCGTTTTTGATGTATTCGTCAAAGGCCAGCCAGAGGCCCGAAACGTACTGGTCGGAAAAATCCATCACCGCTTGCTGCAGCACTCTGGCCGATCGCGTGGCGCTGTCCGGCGCGGCGGCCGGTTGAACATTTCGCCCCGGCACCGGCGCCTCTTCCGCCGCCAAATCCCGGGTCGCTTTGCAGCCGCCGAAAACGAACACGCCGGCCGCCACAATCCCGCACCCCCGCAAAGTTTTCCAAGGACAGATCGCCATCAGGCTTGAGCGCAGTAACAGGTCGGCCGCCCGAGTCCAAGGCCCTTGTTGGATCCGCCAGGAAACTTCCGGAGATGAAATGAGTTCTGTCGGGGGGCAACCGTCTCGGCTGCCATTCGGTCCGGCGTCAGCAGGCGGGACGCCGGCTCCACATAAATCACCGCCATTCAGGTCACGCCGTAACCCACAGAGCCGCCGCCAGCGACAATGCGGACAAAACCGTGCTGAGCGCAATCGAACCCGAGGCCAGCGCTTCGTCCCCGCCCATCTGCTTCGCCATCACAAAGGCCGCCGCGGCCGTGGGACTCGCGGCCATGACGAGGGCGATCCGCATCTCCGGCGCTCCCAGTCCGGCCAGCCGGCCCAGCGCGAAGACGAGGAATGGCAGCACCGCCACCTTGAGCAGAGCCGCCGCCACAATCCACGACCGCCGCCCCCGCAACGATGTGATGGCCAGCGAGCCCCCGATGCAAAACAGCGCGATCGGCACCGCCGCCGCTCCGAGCGCCTCCAGGGCGCGATTGACAAAGACCGGCAATGTGATGCCGGCGAAGGGAAGAACCAACCCAAGCAACCCCGCAATGAGGAGCGGATTGGTCCCAATCGAACGCCAGGCCCGCCTCCAGTCCGATCCATGCAGCGAACCGGAGTGCAGCACGATCACCGCGAACACATTGTAAAACGCTATCAGCAGCACCATCACAATCACGGCGGTGGCGAAAGCCTTTTTGTCGCCGCCCAAACTGAACGCCAGGACCGGAACGCCGATGTAGGCCAGGTTCCCGCGAAAAGCGGATTGCAGGAACGTGCCGCGTCCGCTGGCCGGCACGCGCAACAGAAAACTGACACCCCAGGCGATCCCCGTGAGCAGCAAAGTGCCCAGCAGCAAAACTCCCAACAGACGCCAGGTCTGCGCCCCCGACTCGCCCGCATGGCTGGCTGAAGTGAACAACAACGCCGGCAGCGCAATCCAGAAGGCCAGCTTGTTCAGGTCGCTCATGAACTCGCACCCCAAAAACTTGATATGCGCCAGCCCCGCGCCCAGGGCGATCAGCAGGACAAGCGGCGCGAGGGTTTCAACGATGGGCATTACGATGAAGTCATTGGTTCATGGTCTTTAGCCCCGATTCTTCAACATAGCTTGCCTCATTTTTTCATCGCGAAGGACGCGCCGCTTTTTGCAGAAACACCACCCGGTTCGTCCAGACCTCAGTCCTGGACTGCTTCCAAAGACCGGCCAAGGCGCGGGCCAGGGCGCCATAATCGTTTTGCGCAAAGGAGCGGATGGAAACAAAAATGACTCCGGCGTGGGACTCCCCCAGTTCCGCCATTTCGGCCAGGAGGACGGGAATCGTATTGACGTCAAATGTCACCAGAGTCAGTCGCCCCTCGCCGGCCTCGCGCAGGATGCGCAGGTCCGGTTGATTGAGGAGGCGTCCTTCCCGCCAGTCGTGAATGCTGTGCGCCTTGAGCGCGGGAGCCAGTTTTGCCGTCATCTCCGCGATCCCCGGAAAGATATGCTCATCCAGAAGCAGCTTCAGCATCGCCTTAAAGCCTGTCCAAAAGAGCAGAAATCTGCCTCACGCAAAGGATGGGAAGGTTGGAAGGAAGAGTAAAAATGCATTTCTCTGAAGCCTTTTCATCCTTCCCATCCTTTGCGTGAGATTCTTCTGCTCAAACCTCGGAAAGTTTGAGTCCGGGAAGGCGCTGCTTCAGGGAGCCGAAATCCGTGCTTTCCAAGGCTTGTGCGTCCTTTTCGATCTCGTCGCGATAGGTTTGCGCGTAGCCCAGAACGCTCTCCGCCTTCCAGAGCGGCCAGGTAAAATGACGGGCCACTTTTCCGGCGTCGAAACCGTAGTCGCGGGCCGTGAGCCAGGCAAAAGCCGCCTGAATCCGGGTTCCCTGCACCCATGCCACCCGGCCGAACGGTGTATCGCGGAATTCAATGGCCCGGAACATCTCGCGCCGCTTTGCCTCCTCAACCAGTCGGGCTGCCGCCGCGCCGGCGCTACCCCGGCTTTGGGAAAACCGTTCCAGCCATCGCCGCGTCTCGGTCGGAACCCGAATGCTCAATGTCGTGGATGTCGCCATGATGTGTTAAATGTAATAAATTCATACATTTGGTCAAGATGCCTCATCGCTCTTCCGCCAAGGTTCCGCGGGTGACGCCGAGCTGCGACCGGGCTTTCAATTCGCGCCACAGACTTTCGCCGCTGGATTTTCCGCTGAGCAAGGATTGATAGGCGCTCAGGATGTTTTCCGTTTCTGCGGCTGATTCTTCCAGAAGTTCGACCCGGAAATGCCGCAGGCCGGCCGCGCGGAGATCCTCAAAATGCGCGGCTCCGGTTTGCGCGGCGGCATTGAAGAGGGTGTTGCGGCAGCCCACGTCGGCCCGGAGCGGATGTTCGATTCCGACGCGGTCGCGCAGGTGGACCCGGTGCTTATCGCAGGGGCGTCCGCAGTCAAGAAAGGTGGAACCCTTCGAGAGAAACGCGGCGAAGACACAGTGCTCCATGTGAAACATGGGCATGTGCTGATGGATGGTCAGTTCGAACCGGTCCGCCGGAGCGGCGGCGAGGAGGGCGAGCACCTGGGTGATGTTGAGGTCGTAAGAGATGGTCACGCGCTCCAGGCCACGGGAAAGAAAAACCGCAGCGGAGGCGGGGTTGGAAACGTTGAGGGAGAAATCGCCAATGGTGCGCAGCGGGGAATTTTGGAAATAGGAAATCGCGCCGACGTTGCGGATAAGCACTCCGTCGGGGCTGGCACTTTCGATGAGTTTAAAGAAGCCATTTTCTCCGGCTTTCTGAATGCGGGGGGTGGCGAGGAAAATTTCCGCGCGGCCGCGGGCGAGGGAAACGGCATCTTTGTAGCGCCGGATGTCCTCGAAATCGGCGTAGAGCGTTTGGATGCCGCAGTTCAGCGCGGCCTCGATGTGTTCCGTGGTGCGGCAGAGGACGGTCAACCGTGGCATGAGCATCCTGCTCATGCGTGAATCGCATCGGCTGGAAGCCGATGCCACGAGATCATCGAGCGCTTCGCGCAGGGTCACTCCCGAGGGCTGGCGGCTGGCGGCCTGGCGTTCTTCAAGGGCTCTTATCAGTTCGTGCTTGAGATGGGTGAGGTCGCTCTTGGCGAGATAGACCTCACCGAGTTGAGCACAATCGAGTCCATCGAGCCGATAGCGTGTGTCGTTCAAGCGGGAGAAAATCTCAGCGAGGGTGTCGGAGGTGAGCGCGAATTTTTGCGCGGCCTGCAAGGCTTCCCTGCTCGCGACCGTGACATCGCCGGTCTGGACAGTGAGGGTCTCTCCCGCCTGACCGGAGAACACAAGAGTCAGCGGCATTTTTCTCGCGTCATTTCCTCCGATACGGGCCTGCCAGGATTTTTTTAATTCCCGCTCCAGCGAGGGATCACTCGTTTTCCAAAAGCGCGTGCCGGGTAGGATTCGGTCCGTCGCCAGCTTGCCGTGTGCGAAGGCCAAGCGGCCGTGGTGGACCTCATAAATGCGTCCGCCCTGTTCCGCGTTGGTGTCCGCCGCATTTTCAAAAACCACGCCCTCACCGGCTTTCAGCGCGATCACTGCATCCACCTCGACGAAATCCCGTCCGGCGCGGACGACGCGACCGGCAAAGACGCCGCGCTTTTTCCCGTAATCGGCCCGCACCAAATTCTGATGATCCACGCCGTGCATCCAGCCGGTGAAGAGTCCGCGCGAAAAGGTCATTTCGAGTTTGTAGAAATCCGCGGCGGAAATCGCTGCGTCATCAATCGCCTTGCGATAAACGGCGGTGACGGCGGCCACGTATCCGGGGGTTTTGAGCCGGCCTTCGATTTTGAAACTTCTGACCCCAAGCCGGATCAAGTCGGGAATTTCCTTCACGGCGGCGAGATCCTGGGGCGAGAGCAGGTAGCGTTTATCGCCGAGGTCGCGCGTTTCGCCATCCACCACGATCTCGTAGGGCATGCGGCAGGCCTGGGCGCATTCGCCACGGTTGGCGCTGCGCTGTCCGAGGGATTCGCTGGTGAGGCACTGACCGGAATAGGCTACGCAGAGCGCGCCGTGAACAAAGACCTCCAATGGCACGGAGGGTTCGAATTTCGCCAGTTCGCGCAGGGATAATTCGCGCGAGAGCACGATTTGCTTCACGCCAAGTTCCTCGGCGAAGCGCACGCCTTCGGGCGAAGTGACGGTCATTTGGGTCGAGGCATGGACGCGGAGCGCGGGAAAGAGACGCCGGGAGATTTCCGCCAGACCCACATCCTGAATGATGACGGCATCGACCCCGGTGTCGTTGAGCAGACGCAGTTCGGCCACGGCGTCGGGCAGTTCGTCGGTGAAAATGAGGACGTTCAGCGCCACGTAGGCTTTGACCCCATGGTGGTGGAGAAAGGCCACGACTTTGGGCAAATCGTCTTCGGAAAAATTCTCCGCCCGCATGCGCGCATTGAAGCGCGGCAATCCGAAATAGACCGCATCCGCGCCATTGGCCACGGCGGCGCGCAGGCAGTCCCAATCGCCGGCCGGAGCAAGAAGCTCCGGGATTGCGGAACGCGGAGTGCGGAGTGCGGAATGGTCAGGAGCCGAAGTCACTTTCGGAGTTTATTCCGAAATCCGTTGTGGGGCAATGGGGACCCCGCATCCCCATTGCGGGGAAATGGGGACCCCGCATCCCCATTAGCGCACTCCGCAATTCCTAGATTCCGGATCCCCGGGCGAGTTCCTCGGCCACGCGGGGCTCGGGGATGCGCGAGAGTTCCACGGCGAAGTGCATCAAATCGCTCAGCGTATTGGGCAGGGAATGTTCGTGGGTGCGCAATTCGAGCTCCGGCTCGACCGGCGGCTCGTAGGGCGAGCTGATGCCGGTGAACTCCTTGATCTCCCCCGTGCGGGCCTTTTTGTAGAGACCCCGGGGGTCGCGCTCTTCGCAGACTTCCAGCGGGGCATTCACGAAAACCTCGGCGAAAGGAATACCGTCCCTCAGGCAAATTTTGCGGACATTTTCCCGGTCGGCGCGGAAAGGCGAAATGAGGGAGCAAATGACCACGAGCCCGGCCTCGGCCAGCAACCGGGCGGTTTCGCCGGCGCGGCGGATATTTTCCGAGCGATCCCCGGGGGAGAATCCCAGGTTCGAGCAGAGGCCGTGGCGCAGGTTGTCACCATCGAGAATGAAACTGGAAATGCCGCGCCGGTGGAGCTGTCCGTCCAAGGCCACGGCCAGGGTGGACTTGCCGGATCCGGACAGACCGGTGAGCCAGAGGACCGCCCCGCGGTGGCCGAAATGCTCGGCCCGCAAGTCGGGCGTGACCGGACTGATCGTCCAGGTCAGATTTTCATCCGCCCCGGCCAGGCGTTTTTCGTCCTGATATTCCGCTTCGCGAATGATGCCGCCGCCGCCGATGCGCTTCCCGGTGACGATGACAAACCGTCCGGTTTCGTTGATGCGGTCGTGGCGGTCGAAGGCCAGCGGTTTACGCGCACGGATGCGCACGTCGGCGACTTCATTTTTGTGAATGATGCCGGGCGAACCGGCCAGGGGTTCGAGCGTGGAGGAATCGAGCACGCGGGTGATCTCGACCAGACGGGCCTCGACGCTCTGCGTGGCCAGCTTGATGGTGAAGGGCACGTTCAGGGGCAGGGATTCCTCCTGCAGCCAGAACAGGCTGGCATGGATCTCGCGGCCTTCGGCGGGGCCGTGGTCGGGCGGACCGCCGACATCGCCGCGTTCGACAAAAATCTGTTCCTCCAGCGTGATGGCCACCGATTCCCCGACCGTCGCTTCGGTGGGAGGCGTTTTGGCGTTCCACTCCTCGATGGATTTCACCCGGCTGCCTTTGCCGTCCGGCCAGAACACGATCTCCTGGCCGACCTTAAGTGTGCCGGTTTCGATGCGCCCGGCCAGGATGCGGCGTTCGTCAAAACGGTAAATGTCCTGCAAAACAAACCGCAGCGGCTGGCCCTCGGGCGGCACGGAAATCTGCATGCTGTCGAGTGCCTCGAGAATGGCGGGTCCCTTGTGCCAGGAAAGTTCCGGACTGTTTTTGGTGATGTTCAGACCCAGCTTGGCGGAGACGGGGATGAAATGCAGGGGTTCGATGCCCAGCTTGGTCAGGAATTCGGTGTAGTCCGAGCGGACTTTTTCAAAACGCTCCTGGCGGTATCCGACGAGATCCATTTTGTTGACCGCGACGACGATCTGCCGGATGCCGAGCAGCGAAAGCAAATAGGCGTGGCGTTTCGACTGCTCCTGGATGCCTTCATTGGCATCAATGAGGAGGATGGCGGCATCCGCACTGGCCGCACCGGTCACCATGTTTTTGAGAAACTCCTTATGGCCCGGCGCATCGATGATGACGTATTCGCGCTTGTCGGTGCGAAAAGGCAGTTGGGTGGTATCGATCGTGATGTTCTGCGCCTGTTCCTCCAGCAGAGCATCGAGCAGGAAGGCAAACTCGAACTCCATCCCCTCGGCTTCGCTCGCTTTACGGATCTGCTCGATCTTGCCCTCGGGCAGCGAGTTTGTGTCGTGAAACAGGCGGCCGATCAGGGTGGATTTGCCGTGATCGACATGGCCGACGATGACGATGCGGAGCTTGGCCGAAAGCGGATTGTGGATTGCGGATTGCGGATTGGATTGCGTGGCGGCGGGCATTTTTTGGGTGCGGTTTTGGCGTTGGTGCGCGCGGTTTTTATTGAGGAAACGGTGATGGCCAGGAGTTCATCGGCCTCGCGTTGAATCGCGGTAAGTTGAGATTGCTTGACCGGCTTGAGTTCGGCAATGACGTCGAACCAATACAGCGTTTCGTCACATTCCTCCTCGACGATTCCTAGCTTGGCGATGAAGTCATTGCGGGAGCGGGCCCGTGCTGCCGCGCGATAGTTTGAGCCGACCGATGTGCCACAACGAATCAATTGCCGGGCAAAAATCTCTCCCGGCAAACCGTTCTTGGGAAGAGCTTCGGCCAGCTTGATGCACCGAATACCAAATTGAAATGTGCGCGCCCGCAAATCGTCCGTCTTCATTCCGCAATCCCTACTCCGCGATCCGCAATCACATGAACCCTTTGGCCCGCAGCTTCTGCATGGCATTGCGTTCGTGATGATCCTGGGCGCGGCCGGCGCGTTCGCTGGTTTTGGTGATCATGAGTTCCGCGATGATTTCCGGAATATTCGACGCCTTGCTCTCGACCGGTTTGGTGATGGGCCAGCAGCCGAGGGAGCGGAAGCGGTAGAATTTTCCGTCCTCATCCGGACGCGCGAAATACATCTGCGGAATCGGAATCTCCTCCCGCTCGATGTAGCGCCAGATGTCCACCTCGGTCCAGTCGAGCAGCGGCTGCACGCGAATGTGTTCGCCGGGTTCCTGGGCCGTGGTGAACTGGTTCCAAAACTCCGGCGGCTGATCCTTGTAGTCCCACTCGAAATCCGCATTACGCGGGGAAAAATACCGCTCCTTGGCCCGGGTCGGGTCCTCGTCGCGGCGGATGCCGGTGATGAGCGCGTCGAATTTCCGCTCCGCCATCACTTGCTGGAGGGCCACGGTTTTTAATTCATGGGTGACCGTGACGGGATCGTGCGTTTCGTAGCCGACGGATGCGGTGTAAGCCCCCCGGCCGGAGCGGGCGTCCTCGTTGATTTTCACGATCAGATCGAGATCGTATTCCTTGAGCGCCCAGTCGCGGAACTCCAGCATCTCGGGAAACTCATAGGTCGTGTCGATATGCAGGACCGGATAGGGAATTTTGCCGCAAAAGGCTTTCTTGGAGAGCCAGATGAGCACGTTGGAATCCTTGCCCATGCTCCAGGGCATGCAAAGATTCGAAAAGCTGTGATAAGCTTCCCGCATGAGGTAAATGCTCTGGGCCTCCAGTTGGTCGAGATGATCCATGGAAAAACATCTACTAGAACGGTAGTCATTCACCCTGCGCAACTAAAATTTCCTGCATGAGCCCGAACTTCCAACCCGCCACCATCCAAAAAATCGGCCCCGAACTCGCCATCGCCTGGTCCGACGGCGGGGAATCGTACATCCTGCTGGAAACTCTGCGCCGCACCTGTCCCTGCGCTTCCTGCGGCGGGGAACCCGATGTCCTGGGGCAGGTCGTCCGGCCGGAGGTGAAATATTCGGACGGGAGTTTCGAACTGACCGGCTGGGAAATGATCGGCGGCTACGGTTTCCAACCCCGCTGGGGGGATGGACACCGCACGGGGATTTTTCCTTTTCCCTATTTGCGCAAGCTGGGGGAAGCCGGGTTGGGCGGGGATTAATCCCGCCCTTCACGACCAGTTTTCCACCGTCAATCCGGGCACCCGGCGAAACTTGTCCTCATCTGTTGTCACCAGAATCGCGCCGGCCGCGCGGGCTGTTGCCGCGATAAGGAGATCGTTCGGTCCAATCGATTTTCCGGCAGATTCCAATTCGGCTCGAATTCCGGCGGAGTGCTCAGCGGCGGAGTCATCGAAATCCACGGTGGAAACGTTGGCTAAAAACCGGTTCACCTGCTCCCGGTGAAAATCGGGCCGCTGGCTCTTGAGGCATCCCACCAACAACTCCGCCCGCACGACCTGCGAGACGGCGATTTGTCCGGAGTTCACCGAATTAAGTTTCGTCCGCAATGTCGGAGACTTCGCCCGCAGGAACAGCACGACCGTGCTCGTATCGAGATGATAAATGGGAACGGCCATATCTGAGGGGAATGATGTCTGAAAGAATCAGTCAAAAGACTCCCGGCGGGCGTCATTGGAAACCGGAAGGTCTGCGGGGGCGCGAAACGATTCGTCCTCAATGCAACCGTAGAAAACGTCCAATGAGCCCTTGCCGTGCTCGCGTGCCGCCGCTTCCTTCAGGCGCTCCCGCGCCCAGCGGGAGATCGAAACGGCTTCCCGGGCTGCTGCTGCTTCCACCGCTTTTTGCGTCGCGCCGTCGATGTAGATGGTCATCTGTGCCATGGTGCAAAACCTAGCAACTCAACCAGAGATTTTCAAGTATATGTGTTAAAATATACTTGGATTTTGGCGGCAAAAAGCTGTCAGTGTCGTGAATAAAATGACCGTCCAGAAAAGTTTTGGAGGGATTAATTCGCCAGCGGCTCAGGTCTCCGGCCTCCGGTTGCCGCCCTCCAGTTCGTTCCTCCACGGCGCGAGCCCAGAGCCGGCGCAAGGCGTTTCTTTGAGCGGACCGTTCATTATGGACGAATTGAAGCAACTCATTTTGCAAGGCACCCAGCGCGACGCGGTCACCGGTTTTAATTGGCAGTGAAAATGAGCAGTCACGCAAGTTGCGCCTGCCGGTGCCGGCGGAGGAAAATGAGCGAAGGCCTCAATGTTGCGGCTGGGTCGAACTGCAAGTGCCGTCCTGCATAAGAACCCAAGCGAAGAGCCTCCGGACCATGTTCGGTGAAGGCCCTGTCTTTGACCACAATCCGCCAGGGATCATCCACCGACCAGAGGCCCTCGTCGAACATCCAATGGGCGTTCTTGCAGAGCGCGAGACCGTTGGCAATTTCGTCATTCTGGTTTTCCCGCCAAGGCTCGATATGAGCGGCATCCACGATGCTGGAGACCTCAGAAAGACAGCGATAACCCGTCAACGCGCAGGTATGGCGATATTCGGAACAGACCCTTACGGCGAACCGGGCGCTGCGTCCCTTACGACGGGCATACGCCTCCGCTTCCTCCATCAACCGGCCCGGCGAAGGTGACTTTTTGTCGTGTGCCTGGATGCCAAGACTTTCCAGCAAGGCAATTCGTTCAACGGGCTCGAAATACTTTGCAATCAGGACCATTCGCGCCTTGAGCCGAAATCCGGCATCGCCGATCAGATCGAAAAATTCGGAGTCCATTTCGCAGACTGCGCAGGTTTCGGGAGAACCGGCTGCTCGCATTGCCGGGTCGAACGCTTTCCAAAATTTTTGCGTGCCGAGATAGAAAAACGGCAGCTTCATGTCCAGTCGGTGCTGCCAGCGCTCGACAACCAGAGCCCCCTAGGTGCGAAATCGCAAAACCAAGCCCGGACTGCGCGTGAAGACCTTTGAAGCAAATTCCCCAGCCTCGACCATATCCAAAATGCAAAGAAGCAGCAGCGGCTTGTGAGGTGCTTTGCCGAGGCAGTTTCCGCGGCCGGAGGCGGGATTTAGGCGGGTCAGTTTTCCCAGCCAGCGCTTCGCCTTTTGCTCGGATTCAAGCATGGTCCCTTATGGTTTTTTTGCGAGGATGGATAAAGGGGGAAACGCGGGAACAACAGGCTTCATCTTGCGCAGGCTGGGAAACTGGCTGGCGTCGCCAAGGGAAAGCGTGTCGGGAAGAAATTGATGGATCGGCAGACTGCGAATCGCCGGCAGATCCTGCCGATTTTTCAAGAACACGTCGCACATGCTTCCAGCTTGTGAGGCTGGATACGCACAAGCTGGAAGCATGTGCCACTTTTTAGCAGTCGAGCGAAGGCTGTTTGTTCCGCTCAGGGTCTCAACTCCTCGCCGGTGATGGCATTGGTGATGATGAATTTTTCCGGATGGAAGGTCGGGTCCGAGCGGAAGCTGAGGCGTCCGGCGTAGCGGCGTTCGATATCAACCAGGTGCTCCTCGTCGTCGCTGCGGAGGCGGGCCAGGAGGTCGGGATGCACGACGACCTTGACCTCGTGGACAGTGTCCTGGTGTTTGCGCATGACGGAATGCAGGGTGCGCTGGAGTTCAACGCTCATGGTCATGGGGCTCTTGATCACGCCCTTGCCCTGGCACTGCGGGCAGGAGACAAACTGCGTGCTGGCCAGGCTCTCGGCCGCCCGCTGGCGGGTCATTTCGAGGAGGCCGAGCGGGGAAATCGGCAGCACGTGGGTGCGGGCCTTGTCGCGCTTGAGGCGGTCCTTCACCCGCTGATAAACCGCCTGCTGATCGCGGCGTCCCTTCATGTCGATGAAGTCACCGATGATGATGCCGCCGATGTTGCGCAGGCGGACCTGGCGGCAGATTTCGTCGGCCGCTTCGAGGTTGGTTTGCAGGATGGTTTTCTCCATGTCGCGCGAACCCTTGTTGCGGCCGGTGTTGACGTCGATGGCGATGAGGGCCTCGGTTTCGTCGATCACGATGTAGCCGCCGCAGGGCAGCCAGACCTGACGGTGGAAGGCGGCGTCGATCTGCGATTGCACGCCGAAGCAATCAAAGATCGGCTGGGCGCCGGTGTAATGCTGGATGCGTTTCTTGGCGCGCTTGGAAATCTGGCCGACCAGTTCCTGCATTTGCTCGCAGGCCTTGGCATCATCGACCATGACGGCGTCCACTTCGTCGGTGAGAAAATCGCGCACGGTGCGCTCGATCAGGCCGGGTTCCATGAAGAGGCAGGCCGGGGCCGGTTTTTCCTCCAGGCCTTTCTGGATGTCGGCCCATTGCTCGAGCAGGAGGCTCAGATCCCTCACAAAATAGCGCGCGCGCTGACCCTGCCCCACGGTGCGGATGATGACGCCCATGCTTTCGGGGATGTCGAGTTCGCGCAGGATGGTGCGGAGCCGCTCGCGCTCCTTGGGGTCCTCGATCTTGCGCGAGACACCGCATTGGTCGTTGAAGGGCATGAGCACGAGATAGCGGCCGGCCAGACTGATGTCGGTGGTGATGCGGGGGCCCTTGTTGCCGATGGGTCCCTTTTTGACCTGGACCAGAATATCGGAGCCGACAGGGTAGATGTTCGGCACGTCCTTGTGGGTGATTTTGGGTCCGCCTTTTTTCTTGGGGGCGGAGTTGTTGCGGGTGACAGCCTCGATGCCGCTGTCGAGCGCGGCGGGGATGGCGTCCCAGAATTGCAGGAAGGCATTTTTCTCGAAGCCGATGTCGATGAACATGGCCTTGATGCCCTGCTCGATGTTGCGGACCTTGCCCTTGTAAATGGCCCCGACGATGTTGCGGTCGGAGTCGCGTTCGGTGGTGTATTCCTCGAGGCGGTTGTCCTCAAGCAAGGCAACGCGCGTCTCGAGGCGCTCGCTGCTGACGATCAGTTTGATCCCGGTGCTTTTTTGGCCGAGTCCTAAAATTTTTTTTACAGTTTCTATCATGGAAATGCAGGGGTTGTCCTCCGGTTGGGGAGGGGGGTTGATGGTGATTGTCCAGGTTCATCGCCGTCCGGGCGGGGGAGGAGAAGCAGGCTTGGATTTTTCCTTTTTCTCCTTGTTGCCGCCACCGCGGAAGATGTTGAAGAATTTGTCGATGGCCGAGGGTTTGCGTTCGGTGTTTTTCACCCGGCCACGTTCGTCCGCTTCGGCGCGAACATTCGGGGCGGCGGGTTTGTTTTCCTGACTTTTGCGGGAAGAGGCTCCCTCGCCATCTCCCCCGGTCTCCTCGTCGTCGGTGATCTTGGTGGCGGCGGGAATTTCCCGTTCGAAATCCACACTCTCGACAAACTTGAAATTGCCCTTGGCGGGATCCAGCCAGGCCAGCGCGAAGGGCTTCTTTTCCTCGCCCTCGGCCGGCGGTTTGTCCAAGGCGAAGGTTTTGTCCAAAATTTCCGCCGCGACCGGGGCGGAGACGCCGCCGCCGGATTTGGCCCCTTGCACGATGACGCAGACCGCGTACTTCGGGGCGTCGTAAGGAGCAAAAGCAAGGAACCAGGTGTGGTTGTCCTTCACCCCGCTGCGCCAGAACTGGGCCGTGCCGGTTTTTCCCGCGACTTCGACGCCTTTGATGCGGGCCTTGCCGGCGGTTCCGCCGCCTTCGTTGACGACTTTTTTCATGCCGAGGCGGACTTTTTCGATTTGTTCCGCGGTCAGACCTCCCTCGGCTATCAAGTTGGCCCGCACTTTGAAAGGTTCCTGCAAAAGCACCGCGCCGTCCTGGGCCACCACCTTGTCGACCATGCGGGGAGAATAGCAGGTGCCTCCGTTGGCCACGGCGGCAGTGACCATGGCCATTTGCAGCGGCGAGGCCAGCACGTCGCCCTGGCCGATGGAGGTATTGGCCGTGAGGCCGGAGGTCCAGCGGGCCTGGGGATTGACCGCAGCCAGCCATTCGGGACCGGGCAGAACTCCGGGCGCTTCGCCGGAGAGGGGGATGCCGGATTTCTGACCGAGACCGAGGAAGTTGCCCATGGCGACGATCTGGTCGATGCCGGCGGCGTTGCCGTATTGATAGAAGAAGGCGTTGCAGGAAACTTTAATCGCGTTGGAGAGGCTCAGTCCGCCATGAGAGCCGCCCTTGTCGGCAATCCAGCATCTCATGAACTTGTTGCCGTAAGTGACCCCGCCGGAGCAATGAAAAGACCGTTCGCCGATTCCCTTGCGCAAGCCGGCGAGGGCAATGGGAATCTTGTAGGTCGAGCCCGGGGCGTAGGCGCTGATGGCGCGGTTGAGGAGGGGATCAGTTTCATCCTTGTTCAATTCCTGCCAGTCTTTCGCCGCAATGGCCGGAATGAATTTGTTGGGATCGTAGGACGGCACGGAGGCCATGGCAAGGATGTCGCCGTTGTTGGGATCGACGACGACCGCCGCGCCGCGGCCGACGGCGCGCAGGGCCTGTTCCGCGATGTATTGAATGCGGGCGTCAATGGTGAGGTAAACATTCGCGCCCTGCTTGGGCTCGGTGATGCCGGTTTCGCCTTCGATCACACCCTTGGCATTGCGCTGGAGCATGCGCGCCCCGGGTGTGCCTTTAAGGTAATCATTGAGATAAAGTTCGATCTGCGCCTTCCCTTCCATGTCGGGGTCGTAAAAATCGAATTTCTTGATGTCGGGCAGCTTGTCGAGGTCGTTGGGCATACCGACGTAACCGAGAAAATGCGCACCCAAGGCCCCATAAACGTATTGCCGGACAGGCTTGGCCGTCACCTTCACTCCCGGCAGGCCGAGGTTGCGCTCGGAGAAAACCGCCATCGATTCGTAATCAAGATCCTGACGGTAGTTGTACGGGACCTCGAAATTGTTCTTATAGTGAACCTTCAACTTGTCCGAATTGTAGTCCGCCGCCAGACTGAATTTCTCCAGCTCGGGAATGACCGTTTCGCGCACGATCTTCTCGATGTCGTTGATTTTCGTCTCCCGCAGCATGCCGTGCACCCGGATGCTGTCCTCCAACTGGGGCACGTAACCGTTCTGCTGGCGGTAGGCGCGCACCATGTCGGGCAGATAAAAATCCACGTCCACGCTCACCCGGTTTTGCACCAGCGGGATGCCGTTGCGGTCAAGGATCTCGCCGCGCACGGCCGGGATGCGGACATTGACGCGCGATCCGCTGGCGATCTTCGCCGTGTATTCCGCCCCGCGTGCGATCTGCACATACCAAAGCCGGAAGACAATGCCCCCGAGCGCCAGCAACATGATCGCAGCCAGGAACAAAATGGGAAAGGGTGATAGTCCGCGTCTCATCGGCCGAGGCGATATCCCCCGGCCTCCCCGGGAAGATCAGGAAAAAATTGGCTGCAGTGATGGACCAGCAAGTGCAAGAGCGGGGCGAGGATGGCGGCGATCAAGCCCGGAGCGAGAATGCGCCAGGCCACCAGCTCGTTGAAAACGATGCCCTCGCGGCGAAAGCAGATCATGGCGTATTGCAGGGCGAGGAAGGCACACGTTCCGAGAGCGCCGAGGAGAAGGTGCAACCACCAGTGTCCGCGCAGAAATGCGGGTTGAAACCCATGAGCCAGCAGGCCGAAAACCACGAAAAAGACGATAGACCAACCTAGCGCGATTTCAACCCGTCCGTCCACAATTTGCAGAGACATCAGGTCGGTCAGAGATCCCGTGTAGACCGCGAAGAGCAACATGGCCCAGGCCGGCAGGGCCAGGGCGGCATAACAAAACAGCACCGGCACCAGGATCACCCGTGCGCCATGGAGAGCATGCACCGGCGGGATGAACTCCTGGATGATCAGGGCGAAAAAAACCGCCAGCGCGGCGGAGAACCAGCCGATTGCCAGTTTCATTTTGCCCCCACCACGACGAAGACATCCTCGACCGAGGACAAATCCAGCACGGGTTCGACCAGGGCCTGCCCGTCGAGCGCGCGGGCCTTGAAGCTTTTTGCGGTTCCCAGCAGGATGCCTGAGGGAAAAACCCCCCCGCTCACCCCCGCGGTGTAAATTTTCTGCCCGGGCTGGAGGTCGGCCGTCTTGGAAAGAAAATTGAGCTGCATCTCGCCGGCCACGCCGCTGGTCTGAATGCGCTGGCCGGAGAGAATCCCCTGCTCGCGCGAACCCTCCGCCTTGGCCGCCACTTTGCAATTCTCGTCGGTGACGAGCAGAACGATGGATTCATTTTTCCCGACCGTGGTCGTTTTCCCCACCAGGCCGACATCGGTCAGCACGGGCTGATCCGAGTCGATGCCGTCCTCGAAGCCGCGGTTGATTTTCACCGTATTCCACCAGGTCGAAGCGTCGCGGGAAATGATCCGCGCCGGGATGAGCCGGAAAACCGAGCGCTGCTTGTATTCCAGCGCAGCGCGCAACTTGTTGTTCTCCGCCTCAATGTCGCGCAGGATCTGGTTGGTGGTGCGCAGCTCCTTGTTTTCCGTGGTCAGCTTGCTGTTTTCCTCCTCGAGTTGATCGAGGGTTTTCAACCCCTGCCCCAGACCGCCGATCTGCTGCTGGACGGCCGAGCCGGTCTTGAGGAAGGGCGAAATCAATCCGAGAAATCCGGACTGCAATTTTCGCATGGTGTTGGAACCCAGCGCGGAAATCATCACAGCCGCCACGAGGATGAGCAGAACGATGAGGATGTTCAGCTTTTTCATTGCCGCTGTTGGGGAGCCCTCATGGCCGGATTGCCGATCTCACCCACCGGACCGCCTCAGCGACTGCGCGAATGCCGGTCATTGGAGGAGACCGCCTTGAGAAACTTCAATTCGCTCAAGGCCTTGCCCGTCCCCTCGGCCACCGCGCTGAGCGGATCCTCCGCCACGTGCACGGGCAGCCCGGTTTCCTCCGCCAACAATTTGTCCAGGCCGCGCAGCAAGGCCCCGCCGCCGGCCAGCACCAGACCGCGATCGACCAGATCGGCGGAAAGCTCGGGCGGGCAACGCTCGAGCGTGATGCGCACGGAATCCACAATCGTCGAGATCGGCTCCATCAGCGCCTCGCGCACTTCCTGCGAGGAAATGGTGATCGTCTTCGGCAAACCGGCCACCAGATCGCGGCCCTTCACCTCCATCGTCGTTTCCTTTTCCATTTTGTAGGCGGAACCGATTCTGATTTTGATTTCTTCCGCCGTGCGCTCACCGATCATGAGATTGTAGGCGCGCTTCATGTAATTGATGATCGACTCGTCGAGTTCGTCACCCGCCACGCGCACGCTGCGGCTAAAGACAATGCCCGAGAGCGAAATCAGCGCGACTTCCGTCGTGCCGCCGCCGATATCAATGATCATGTTGCCTGCCGCATCCTGCACCGGCAGGCCCACCCCGATGGCGGCGGCCATGGGCTCTTCGATCAAGTAAACCTCGCGCGCCCCGGCGTGGGTGGCCGAATCCTTCACCGCGCGTTTCTCGACTTCGGTGATGCCGCTCGGCACCGCAATGACCACGCGCGGACGCACCATGCGGCGGCGGTTGTGGACCTTGCTGATGAAATGCCGCAGCATGGCCTCGGTCACTTCGAAGTCCGCAATCACGCCGTCCTTCAACGGGCGGATGGCCACGATATTGCCGGGCGTGCGGCCCAGCATGCGCTTGGCTTCATCGCCCACGGCCAGCACCTTGCGCGTGCCCTGTTGCACGGCCACGACCGACGGTTCGCGCAGGACGATGCCGTGATCCTTGACGTAAACCAGAGTGTTCGCCGTCCCCAGATCAATGCCGATATCGTTCGAAAAAAATCCTAGAATATTGTCAAACATAGATGTGTTAAAATGTGCAGTTTACAGAGAAGCGGACCACTTCGTCCCCAGTGCGCAGCCCGTTATCCCGGACCGGAAAATTGGTGTGCCCACGAGGCCGCGTCAAGGTAAGAAACGTTTGACGCCCAACTTTGAACACGAATGTCCGCCTTTGTCGCCACGGCACTCTGTGGCCGCGAGGGCGAGGATGGGGAATTGGCACTCTCCGCGCCCCAAGAACCGGCCAAAGGGAGATGGCCTGTGCGAAGAATAGCCCGCAGGGCGGCCATAGGCCGGCAAACCGGGGCGACTACAGCGCCGCCGCGATGGCCGCCCCCATCCCGGCGGTGTCGACCCGGGCCGTGCCGGGCGTGTGGATATCGGCCGTGCGCAGGCCGTCCGCGATGACCCGCCGGACCGCCTTTTCGATTCCCGCCGCCGCCGCCTCCTCGCCGCAGGAAAAGCGCAACATCATGGCCGCGGAGAGAATCTGCGCCACCGGATTGGCAATGCCCTTGCCCGCGATGTCGGGTGCCGTGCCGCCGCTGGGTTCATACATGCCGAACCGCGCCGCGCCCGCCGTGGTCTCGCCCAGGCTCGCGCTGGGCAACATGCCCAGCGAACCGGTCAGCATCGCCATCTCGTCGCTCAGGATGTCGCCAAAGAGATTCTCCGCCAGGATCACGTCGAAACCTTTCGGGTTTTTCACGAGCTGCATCGCGGCGTTGTCCACGTAAAGGTGATTCAGCGTCACATCGTGATAGTCCTTCGCCACCTGCTCGACCACGCGGCGCCAGAGCACGCCGTTCTGCAAAACGTTCGCCTTGTCGATGGAGGTCACGCGGCCCTTGCGCTTGCGCGCCGCTTCGAAAGCCACCTTGGCGATGCGGCGGATTTCGCTCTCCCAGTAAATCATTGTATCCACCGCGAAAAACTCCCCGCCCTCCTCCTTGATATATTTCGGTTCGCCGAAATACAGCCCGCCCGTGAGTTCGCGCACACACAGCACGTCGAACCCTCCCTTGACGATCTCGGGATGCAGCGGCGAAGCGTGAGTCAACTCCGGGAGACAAACCGCCGGACGCAAATTCGCAAAGAGCCCGAAATGTTTCCGCAGCGGCAAGAGGGCCGCGCGCTCCGGCTGTTCGGCCGGCGGCAGCGATTCCCACTTCGGCCCGCCGACGGACCCGAATAAAATCGCGTCGGAGTCCTCGCAGGTTTTCAGCGTCTCCTCCGGCAGCGCCTGGCCGGCCGCGTCAATGGCCGCACCGCCGACCAGACGTTCGGTGAACTCGAACTTCAGGGAAAATTTCTCCGCCGCCGCGCGCAGGACGCGCAGACCCTCGGCCATCACTTCCGGCCCGATGCCGTCGCCGGCGAGGACGGCGATTTTGTACGTTTTGCTCATGCGGCTCGCATCCAAGCAGCCTGCGGCGTGCGGCGCAAGGTGGGAGGAGCTCCGTGCCCGCGAAAGGACGCGAAAGGTCGAGACAGGGAATAAACGGTCCTGATTCTTGCTTTGCCTGTTTTCAGCGTCATTTCGCGTGTTTAGCGGGCCTCGTTCTGCCTTCAGAGCCTCCAAATCCCGACAAATCCAGCGGGTAAGCTGCGCCGACATCGTCCCTGTTTCCTCCCGGAAAATCCCGTTCTTTGCGAGGGAGGTTGCGACCATCTCCTTGACGCAATTGAAGGATCACGCCGCGCGGGCGACCTGGATGAATTCGCGGACGAGGTATTCGCTTTTGCGACGGGGTTCGAGTTCGACGCCGCTGGCGACGTCCACGCCGTGCGGGCGGGCGATGCGGACGGCTTCGCGCACATTGTTGGGCGTGAGGCCGCCGGCGAGGATGATTTTGCGGTCGGGGTTCGCCAGGACGAATTCGCGGACGCTGTCCCAGTTTAACCTCGTGCCGGTGCCGCCGTATTCGGTGGCGGACCAGGAGTCGAGCAGGAGCCAGGGGGTGTCGTAGCGGAGCGTGGCAGCAAGGGCGGAGGCGTCCTTCACGCGGGCCGCGCGCATCCAAACGGGGAAACCGGCGGCGGCGCAAAACTCCGGGGTTTCGTCCCCGTGGAATTGGATGGCGTCAAAATTGCCGGATTCGCGCAGGGTGGTGAGAAGTTCGCTGGTGGGATTGACCACCACGGCGATGCGTTGCGTGCGGCCGGCGAGGGCGGTGATCCAGGGGCGGGCTGCCTCGAGGTCGAGGTGGCGTTTGGATTTTTCGTAGAAGTTGAACCCGAGGGCGTCGGCTCCGGCGGCGAGGGCCATGTCGGCGTCGACAGGGTTGGTCAGGCCGCAGATTTTCACCCGCAGAGGCGGGCCGGGTTCGAGGAAGCTCATGGTTTCAGAGAATCAAGCTCGGGGATGTCGCGCCCACCCTGGATGAGGCCGGTCTGCCAGCGTTCGCCCACCCTGGCGAGGCAGGGGTCGTTCTCCTCGAATTTGAAGCGGTGACGGGCTTCCCGCGAACCGGTGCGGTAACAGAAAAGTTCGATGGGGGTTCCGACGGAGAGGTTGCTGGAGCTGAGGAGGCACAGCACGCGGTCGCCGCGGCGCTCGTAAACGCGCATTTTCGGGGGGATGGGGATGTTGTCCCCCCGGCGCTGCCGCGGGAATCAGAGAGAAAGACAAGGCCCTCGCGGCAGGGCAAACTCAGGCAGGAGGTCATCCGGAAGTGCGAGGTGGGAAGTCGGAAGCCGGAAGGCGAAAATCTCGCCGGGCCGGGGCTTTCTCCACTTCCGACCTCCCCCTTCCCCCTTCCGACTTCGAGATCATTCGATCACCCGGGCCCGGGCTTTCTTGACCGAGGTGTGGTGAGTGATGGGGTAGATTTTTCCGTCGCTGCCGCGGAAAAACAGGCTCAACGCCCAGCTCACGATACTGATGATGATGGCGCCGAAGAACGCGCTCCAGAAGCCGTCCACCTGGAAGGCGGGGATGATTTTTGAGACCAACAGAAGGAGGAGGGCATTGATCACGAAGATAAAGATGCCCATGGTCACGATGATGAAGGGCAGGCTGAGCAGGAGCAGAGCCGGGCGGATGAAGGCGTTGATGATGCCGAGGAGGAGGGAGGCGCCGAGCAGGGTTTCCCAGCCGTTGCAGGCAATGCCGGGGATGAGACGCTCGGCGACAAAGACTGCAATTGTGGTGATGAACCAGCGCAAAAGAAATGCGATCATGGACAGAGCATAAATTTTCGGGAAAGATTTTGAAGATTTATTTTGCAAAGCGCGGGCTTCAGGAGGGTAATGACGGCGCACCAATGGATCGCTATGTCGAAAAAGAAAAAGAAGGAAAAAGACGTGGAGAAAAAAATTAAAAAAGAAGTGAAAACCGCGGCCAAGTCGCTGGCAGCAGCCGGAAAGACCGCGGTCGCCAAACCCAAACCACCCAAGCCCGCGAAGAAGAAGGCGGCCAAAGTCCTCACCATTGAGGACGTCGCCCTGCGGGCCTATTTCATCGCGGAGCGCCGCCAGGCCACTGGCGGGCACGGCGATGAGCACGGCGACTGGGTCGAGGCCGAGCGTCAGCTCCGGGCCGAAGCAGCCAAAAAATAGCACGCACCCCGCCTTCCGACCCGGCGCCGCCGGGTCTTGTGCGGTCGAAGCCCGCCTGCGCCCGGGGGAAGCAATTTTCTCTTGCCCTGACCCGGCTCTGCTCTAGTTTGCCATCCCCGCGCCGCCGGTTTCCGGCCGCGGAAAAAGCCCAATCCTTTATGTCCGCCAATCCCAACTCTCCCAATCGCGCGTTCCCGCTCGAGCGCACCCGCAACATCGGCATCGCCGCGCACATTGACGCCGGCAAAACCACGCTGACCGAGCGCATCCTTTTCTACACCGGCATGATCCACAAGATCGGCGAGGTGCATGAAGGCACCACCGTGACCGACTGGATGGAGCAGGAACGCGAACGCGGCATCACCATCACCTCAGCCGCCACCACCTGCTCGTGGATGCAGCGCAAGGAGGAGGGGATCTACAAGGCTTACGAGGGCCTCAAGATGCGCGTGAACATTATTGATACACCCGGCCACGTGGACTTTACGGCCGAGGTTGAGCGTTCCCTGCGTGTGCTCGACGGCGCCATCGCCGTCTTCTGCGGCGTGGCCGGCGTGCAGCCGCAATCGGAAACGGTCTGGCGCCAAGCCAGCAAATACGGGGTGCCCCGCATCGCTTTCGTCAACAAAATGGACCGCACCGGCGCGGACTTCAACGCCGCCGTGGACAGTATGCGCAACAAACTCGGCGCCAATGCCTGGCCGGTTCTCATCCCGCTGGGACGCGAGGATTATCTCAAGGGTCAACTCGACATTCTCAACCAAAAGGCCGTCATTTATGTCGAAGACGGCCAGCAGGGCTCCACTTATCAAGTTGAAGAAATCCCCGCCGACCACAAGGAACTCGCGGAAAAAGCCTACCAGGATCTGATCGATCAAATGTGCGACCTCGACGAGGAAATCGGCATGCTTTTCCTCGAGGAAAAACCGATCAGCAAGGAGCAACTCAAGGCCGCCATCCGCCGCCAGACCATCGCCAACAAATTTGTGCCCGTGGCCGGTGGCTCCGCTTTTAAAAACAAGGGTGTGCAATACCTCGTGGATGCCGTGATCGATTACCTGCCCGGTCCGCTGGATATTCCCGCGGCCAGGGGTCTGAACCCCGACAATCTCGAGCCGATGGAAGTCACCTCGGACGATAACGCGAAGTTTTGTTCGCTCGCCTTCAAACTCTGGAGCGATCCCTTCGTCGGCAAGCTCGTTTTCTTCCGCGTTTATTCCGGCAAGCTCTCCAAGGGCGACACCGTTTACAATCCCCGCACCAACAAGCGCGAGCGCATCAGCCGACTCATCCAGATCCAGGCCGACAAGCGCGAGGACATTGACACGTGCTATTCCGGCGACATCGCCGCCATCGTGGGCATTAAGAACATCACGACCGGCGACACACTCTGCGACGAGGATCATCCCATCCTGCTCGAGCCGCCGTCCTTCCCCGATCCCGTTATCTCCATGGCCATCGAGCCCAAGACGAAGGTGGACCAGGAAAAAATGGGCATCGCCCTCCAGCGTCTCGCCGAAGAGGATCCGACCTTCCGCGTTCACACCAACGAAGAAACCGGCCAGACCATCATCGCCGGCATGGGCGAGCTCCATTTGGAAATCATCCGCGACCGCATGTTCCGCGAATTCAAGGTCGAGGCCAACGCAGGCAAGCCGCAGATCGCCTACAAGGAAACCATCCTGTCTCCCGCCGATGGCGAGGGCAAACTCGTCAAACAATCCGGCGGACGCGGCCAATACGGTCACGTCGTGGTCAAGATCACCCCGAACGAACGCGGCAAAGGCATCACCATCGAGAACAAAATCGTCGGCGGCGCCATTCCCAAGGAATTCATCCCGCCCGTCATCAAGGGCCTCAATGAAGCCGTGCTCAACGGTGTCGTCGGCGGCTATCCCGTCATTGATGTCCATATCGACATTGTGGACGGCAGCTTCCACGACGTGGATTCCAACGAACTCGCGTTCAAAATGGCGGCCATCTTCGCTTTCAAGGACGGCGTGAAAAAAGCCAAGCCCATCCTGCTGGAGCCGATCATGAAGGTGGAAAACATCACCCCGGACGAATACCAGGGCGACATCATGGGCGATCTCAACCGCCGCCGCGCCCGCATTCAGGGCATGGAAACAAAGGGCAACCTTTGCACCATCACTGCCGAAGTTCCGCTGGCAGAAATGTTCGGCTACTCGACCGCCATCCGCTCGCTCTCCAAAGGCCGTTCCTCGTATTCGATGGAACCCAGCCACTTCGAACAGGTGCCGACCAACGTGCTCAACGCCGTGCTCGACCAGCAGGCCAAGGGCTGACCGCTTCCCACCACCAAAAAATGGGACGCTTCCGCAAGGAGCGTCCCTTTTTTGTTTTCCCGATGGAGGGACGTGCGGGTGCAGGACAAATTTCTTCGGGGAATTCCCCGAAGGGGATGAAATCTCTCAGCCCAGGGTTGCGAATGGAGCGTAGCGACATGGCCTGCCGCAGGCAGCCCGTAGGGCAGCGCCAGAGGACGCTGGCAACCTACCCTGGGTATTGT
>CAMASH010000008.1 GCA_945860745.1 Chthoniobacter flavus
CATGCAGTTGCCGTTGGTATCCACATGGTAGGGGGTGACGCGGAAGGATTTCACATTGCGAGCCATGAGATCGGTCCGGTCTCCGGTGACGGGTCCGGTCTGGTAGAGGGCGGTTGGCCCATTGAGGAGATTGGAATATGTGCCATCGCTGCTATGGAAATAGCGGTAGAGGTTCAGGGATTTGGCTCCATTGGGAACTAAGGAGGTGCTGTCGTAAGCGAGGAAATAGCCCACTTCGCACACGTCGCTTTTGTTGGCGCTGGAGTCCTGGGCAGAGGCGGGCTGGGCGGAAAGGAAGAAGAGGGCGGATGCGGAGTTGGTATCCTTCACAGCTTCGGCAGGAAGCCGGCCGAAGGCGTTGCTGTTGAGAAGAATATAGTTAGTGTTATTGACGGGCAGGGCGTTGTTCAGGTCGCGGGCCAGGGAACCGAGGGCGGCGCGGGCCTCGCGGTAGGCGTCCACGCGGTTTTCGCTTTCCCGCCAGAGTTTGGCGGCGCCGTCGACCATGCCCATGAGCAGGACAATAAGGAGGGAAAACACGGCCATGGCCACCAGCAGCTCGATCATGGTGAAGGCGTGGTGCGCGTGGTTCGGATCAAGGAGCACGGGCGTCCCGCCCGTGTCAGTTTTCGTTAACGGGCGGGACGCCTGTTCTCCCTGTTTCTTCCAATAAGCTTTCATTCGCGGTTACTTCTGGTTCATCAAGGTGACGAAGGTGTAGCGCGAGCGAGCGTGGGTTGCAGCCTTGGCCGGAGTCTCGATCGTGGTTTGCACGCGGGAGAGACCGGAAACGGGAATGTTGGGCGTCACCAGAATCTCGGCGAGGAAGATGCCTTCGGGGTTGTTCGTGCCGAGTCCCAGGGGTCGTCCATCTTGAGCATAGGAGACAGTTATCGAGTTGCTGGTTGTCAGACTGATGGTGGTTTGGGGGTTCAGGATGTTGGTCGTAATGGCCACGAGCCGGTTCGTGCCCGGCAATGTCCTGAGATCGCTGAAGATCTGTTGGGCAATCTGGGCGGCGCGGGTTTCGCGCTGGCTCTCCAGGGCGGATTTCATGGCCACGGGAAAAAGTCCCATGATGCCGACCAAGGCGAAGGAGATGATGCCAAGGGCGAGGACGATCTCGATGAGGGAGAAGGCCTGTAGCATCGGCTTCCAGCCGATGAACATATTCTCATCGGCTGGAAGCCGATGCCACTGATCCGGTGGCTTAAGGCCCTTTGAATCGCAAGTCATTGGATGGTGGTGACGTCGAGCTGGCTGCGGCCGGTGGAGCGGGAAAGAGAAATAATTTCGAAGCCTCCGATGCCCTTTGTGCCGACCAAGGCCTCGGTTCCACTGGAGTCGCGGACGCCTTCGGTGATGATCAGCTTGCGATAGGCCTTGTCTGACGGGAAGGAGACCCCGCCAGATTCGTTGAAGGTCAAGACTTTCAATGGGCGGTCGTCGGAGGCAAGGAGGGGAGGATTGGGCACGCGGCTGACATCAAACTCGTCCGTGGCGATAAGACTGTCGCTTAAAATGCTTTCGCCAGCGCCAGGCTTGTGGAGAAGCACGGTCTTCGGCAGTTTGACCCATTTGGTCAGTTGTTCGTATCTCCAATTGGCCACCGTCGTGTCCTCTGGCTGTCGAAAGACCATAATGGCATCGGGTTCAGGAAAAACGCGTCTCCTGAACACCACATAGACCGGACGGCCTGCTTCGAGCGCGGCCACGCGGGCCTGCTCGAAGGTGTTCATGAGGGTATTGACCGCGCCGCGGCGTCCGGCCGTGCGGTTGAATCCGGTGATGGCGGGGAGGAGCAGGGCCAACATGATGGCGATCACGGCCATGACGACGAGAAGCTCGAGGAGGCTGAAGGCGGGGGAGCGGGGCTGCGCAGCACCGGCCAGGCTTTCAATTGAGAGATTGGAAGATGTCCTCTCAACTCTCAATCCACCGTTATCCCCCAGACACCCTGGTTCTCCAAGGAATGGCGTCTCAACTTCTGAAATCGCTTTCATCGTGTTCTGGTGGAGAACTTTGCCCCGGTTTCCGGCGTCGCTCAAAGGGGCTGTCGTCCCAGAATTATTACAACAACCGGCGAAATTTAACCAGAACTTCATCCGAGAACCACGCGTTTACAGTGTATTTACACCATACAGGCAACTTTCGAGCCAAGTTTTGAAAGAAAGGCTGAAGTCTGAATGATAAAGTATGAAGTCAGATCCGGCCTGCCAGGCGGCGGTTCCCCCCTTTAGACTTAAGCCTTTAGCCTTCAGCCTTTCCCTCACGCCGAGCGGGTGCGGACCTGGTGGCAGAGGATGAGGTAGAGGAGGAAGAAGCCGCCGAGGGTGGTGAAGACGAGGACGCCGGTGTTGAACCAGATGATGCCGAAGCGCAGGCCGAGATATTGTTTCATGGGCCCGAAGAAGACGTTGAGGTATTGGCGGCCCCTCATGTCGTTGCGGTAGTCGCTCTGTTCCATCTCGGCCTTGGAAACGAGGTCGGTGACTTTTTGGTTCACGTAGAGTTGTTCGGCGGTGACGCCGCGTCCGCGTCCGCGGAAGACCTTGCGGTCGAAGGGTCCGCCTGCAATGACGGCGTCGATATCGGCAAAGCGCCGGTCGAGGTCGCGCGGGGTTTTGGCCTGGAGACCGGAGACGATGGCGAGGAGATCCTTGAGATCCTCCAGGCGTTCCTCCTCGGCGGTGGAGGGGGTTTTGAGGGCGGCCAGTTGGGTGATTTGTTTTTGGATGCGTTCCTGGCGGGCGGTGAGGGGATTGAGCTTGGCCTGGGCGAAAATGATGGCCTCGTAAGACCAGCGCATGGGCATGAACTGGCAGATGAGGGGAACCTGCAAATCGCTGCGCGGCTCCATGGCGGAACCGGGGTGGGCCTCCGCCCATTGGCGAACCGTATAAACGAAGTCGAGGTTGCGGTTCATATCCTCGTATTTGATGAAAGCGCCGGCGAGGATGAGCTGGGGGATGAGGACGACGGGAATGATGAGCACGCCGGTCTTGGCCTCGTTAACCAAAGAGGAAACCACGAGTCCGATGGCCACGCCGCTCATGGTGGTGAGGAACAGGGCGGCGAAGAGGATCCAGAACATTCCGCGCACCTCCAGGAGGGCGTTGCCCACGAGGGTGAAGAGGACGCACTGGATGATGGCAAAAGCGGCGAGGGTGAGGGCCTTGGCTGTGACGTAATAGCCGAGGCGGATGTTGAGATTGCGTTCGCGCAGGAGGACGGGCCGGTCGCGGGTGATGTCGTCCACGCTGTTGGTCAGGCCGAGGAACATGGCGACGACGAGGGAGAGAAAAAGATAGACCGGGATGTGGAAGGCCGAGGCGAAATCGTAGTTCTCGCTCTCGGAATGGCGGAGGACGAAGCCAATGAGGAGGGCGAGGGCGGGGGCGGCCAGGAGGGTGATGAGGAGGTTGGCGTTGTTGCGCAGCTTGCTGAGGAAGGCGCGCTTGAGCAGGACGAGAAACTGCCGCCATTCCTCGCGCCAGCGGAAGGGTTCCTTGCGCCGGGTGGAGGCGGGCAGGGCCTGCGCGGTCTCGCGGGGCGGCGCCGGCTGTTGGACGTCCTTCATGAGGTGGTAGGCCTCGTATTTGTCGCGCCAGTAATCGGGCGAATAGCGCCGCGCGGGCACGAGTTGGCCGCGGTTGTTCTCCTCAAAGATGATGTCGCCGGAGAGGTCGCGCAGTGGCGTCTCCAGGACGTCGAAGATGAACTCGGGCCGGGTGGTGCCGCAGGCCTCGCAGCCGCCGAGTTCCGTGCCGAATTGTTGCTGATGCTCAGCCTCGGCGAAGTATTTCAGCATTTCCTGCGGAGTGCCGTAGAAGACGAGCTTGCCGCCGCGGTCGAGCAGGGCGGCTTTTTGAAACATCTGGAAAATCTTCGAAGTCGGCTGGTGGATGGTGACCAGCACGATTTTGTTGTGGGCCATGCCCCGGATGATTTCGATGACGTGCTCGGAATCCTTCGACGACAGGCCGCTGGTCGGTTCGTCGAAGAGGTAGACATCGGCCGAACTGATCATATCGAGGCCGATGTTGAGGCGTTTGCGTTCGCCGCCGGAGAGGGTTTTTTTGTCCGAGGGGCCGACGACATAGCCGCGGCGTTCGTTCAGGCCGAGTTCGGCCAGTTTGCCATCCACCCGGCGCTGGCGTTCGCGTCCGGTGAGATGCGGGGTGCGGAGGGCGGCGGCGAAGCTGAGATTTTCCTCGATGGTGAGGTGTTCGTCAAAGGCGTCATGCTGGGGGATGTAGGTGACATAGCGGCGCAGGGTTTCGTAGTTCGAGTAGAGGGAGCGGCCGTTGAAGAGCACATCGCCCAGCGTGGGCGGAAACTGCCCCGAGATCGTGCGCAGGAGGGTGCTCTTGCCGGAGCCGCTGGCGCCCATCACGCAAATCATCTCGCCGCGGTGCATGGAGAAGTTGATGCCCTCCAGGGCGACCTGGCCGTTGCGGAAACGGCAGACCAGATCGCGGGCTTCGAGCGAGCGGATGATGTTGCGCTCCTCCTCCAGGATGCGTTCGGAAAAATTGCAGCGCAGGACCTGGCCCACATCGATGCGGATGGCGTCGCCGTCGGCCAGGGCGGCGAAATTGCGCACGGGCACCCCGCGCACGAGGATGGGGCGGTCGGACTGCAAGACCTCGACCCGGCCCTCCTTGCGGTCGTAATCGCAGGAGATTTTCAGCAACACGTCGCCGCCGGGTCCGGGTGAGAGGAGGATGTCATCCTCCTCGAGCAGGCCGGGGTTGTTCGAGACGAGGTATTCGCTTTTGGAAGTCTTGAGCTGGAAGCGGCCGCCGTATTGCCGGGCGCGGCGGCGGAGGTCCCCGAGGTCGAGTTCGCTGTCGTCGTGGAAGATGATCTTGTCCTCGAGCGTGGCCTCGACCGTCACGCCCTTGCGCAGGCGCACATCTTTCAGCACGGCATCCACCTCGGCCAGCGCGGTCACCTGCACCCGCAGGCCGAAAGTCACCTGCAGGCAGGAATCGCGCGAACGGCTTTTTTCCAGACGGACCTCGTCGTTTCCGCTCACCGCCACGAAGATCTGCGGCAGCGAGACGTTTTTCTTCGCATTGAAATAGGAGATGAGGTCCTGATGGGCCAGAACCTGGTCGTCGATGAGCACGCGCTGTCCGGTGAAAATGCGGCAGAGGTCGCCGTTTTTCAATGCGCGGCCCTGCACGATGATGTTGCGGCCGCTCAGGTTTTTCAGAATCACGAGGTCCTTGTAGCGGTAGGCGACGAGGCGTTCCTGGCCGTGCAGTCCGGTCACGGCCACGTCGCAATATTCCGGTGCGCCATAGGTGACGGCTTCCAGCGGTGAGGCCCCCTGGGTGTAGACGCCGGTGTCGGTCTGGTCGTTGGCGTTGAGCTGGTAAACGATGTCGATCGCCTGTGCCGCCATCCCGAGTTGCGACATGAAGGAATAGTAGGCGATGACCTGTTCCTGCGGCAGACCAGCTTTGCAAATGAGATCGTAAAGCTGGACGCCGAGGAGGATTTTCCGCTCATCGTCGAGTTCGGTCGAAAGTTTGAGCGCGATGGCCTGGAGGTCCTGTTGCTCATGCAGGGCGTCGCGGAAGAGTTTCCTTAATTCGGAGTAAACGGCGTCCGGGTAGTCGTACCGCAGGAAGCTGAGGCTGGAATCAATTTCCTCTTCCAGCAGTTCGCCGTCCACCCGCGCGAAACCGGCGAAGACCTTGATCAGGGTCGGCAGCAGATTGGGAGCCTCGGAGACCGTGCGGGGCTTGCGCGTGAGGCGCCGGAATATCCTCCGGCTGGCGGCGCGGGTGCGGGAGGCCAGCAGAAAAAGCCCCTCCAGCCGGCGCTGGGCGCGTCCGGGCGGGGGGGGGTCCTGGGCAGCGACTTCCATCGGCGCACCGTATCGATTCGGAGGCGCGAGATCAACGACGGGTTGCAAGATGGCTGATTTTTGGGATAATGGCAGATTACCTGTATGACCGAGACCGCTCCCTTGCCGCCTTCCACGTCCCCAACGGCCGTGCCGTTGGAGAATCTCCGTGTTCGCGGCGTGACCCGCTTGATCACCCCGGCGCAGATCAAGGAACAACTCCCTTCCACCCGCGCCCAGGTGGCCACCGTCCAGCGCGGCCGCGAGGAGGCGCGGGCCATCCTGCGGGGAGAAGACGACCGCCTGCTGGTCATCGCCGGACCCTGCTCGATCCACGACCCCGAGGCCGCCATGGACTATGCCCGCCGTCTGGCCGCCTTGAGCCGCGAAGTGGCCGACCGGTATCTGGTGGTCATGCGCGTTTATTTTGAGAAACCCCGCACCACGGTGGGCTGGAAAGGTCTGATTAATGACCCGCTGATGGATGATTCCTGCGACATGGCCCATGGGGTGGCCCTGGCCCGCAAGATCCTTCTCGACATTGCCGCCCTCGGTTTGCCCACCGGCACGGAGTTTCTCGACCCGATCATTCCGCAATACACCGCCGACCTCATCAGCTGGTCGGCCATCGGCGCGCGCACGACCGAATCCCAGACCCATCGCGAGATGGCCAGCGGGTTGTCCATGCCGGTCGGTTTCAAAAACGGCACCGATGGCAGCGTGCAGGTGGCGATTGATGCGATGAAAAGCTCGCAGACGCCGCACAGTTTTCTCGGCATCGACCAGGACGGCTCGACCAGCATCGTCAAGACCACCGGCAATCCCGACAGCCATGTCGTGCTGCGGGGAGGCCGCGACGGGACCAATCACGAACCCCATCACGTGGCCGCGGCCTGCGGGACGCTGCGCCAGAACGGCCTGCGTTCCGCCGTGATGGTGGATTGCAGTCACGCCAATTCGGGCAAGGATCCGCTGCGCCAGCCGCTGGTCTGGAAAAGCATCCACGAGCAACGGGCTTCCGGCCGCCGCGAAATCATCGGCGCCATGCTCGAGAGCAACATCCATGGCGGAGCCCAGCCCCTGGGCAACGACCGGGCGGCCCTGCAATACGGCGTTTCCATCACCGACGCCTGCATGAGCTGGGATCTGACGGAAGAGCTTTTGAAAGGCTGAAGGATAAAGGCTGAAGTCTAAAGTTCAGGCGCGATGCGCATACCCTTTTGCCTTTAGCCTTCAGACTTTAGCCTTTCCCTCAATGACCGTCGCCGAAACTGCTTTTGCCGCGATTGATTTTGAGAGTGCGGGTTTGCGGCCCGGTGGCACCGAGGTGCCGGTGCAGATCGGCCTTGCCCTGATGAAGGGGGCGGCGATTTCCGCGGGGGATTTTTTCGAGAGTTTTCTGGCGACCGATCAGGAGATCACCTGGAGCGCGCAGAAAGTTCACGGCATCACCCGGGCCGATCTGGCCGGGGCGCCCGGGCTGACGGAGCTCTGGCCCCAAATCAAGGCCCTGCTGGCCGGTCGCTGGCTGGTCGCGCACGGGGCGGCCACGGAGAAACGGTTTTTGCGGGCATTTCCGTTTCATGGATTCGGACCCTGGGTCGATACGTTGAAACTTGCGCGGGCGGTCTGGCCGGATTTGGGATCGTTTGCGCTGGGCGATCTCGTTGTCCATTGCAAATTGGAGGACGAATTGCGCGTGCTGCATCCGGGTTTCCGCTGGCACGATGCGCTTTCGGACGCCGCCGCCTCGCTCGTGCTGCTGCGGCGGATCATCGCCGAGACCGGGATCTCAGGGCAAGACAGCAGCCTCCTGCTGCGGCCGAACGATTCGGTTTATCACCGACAGAAAAAGAAATTCGACGGCGCGAGAGGGACATCGCGCCCTACCAATCAGGGGTAGGGGCGGTCGTCCCGAACCGTCCGTGGACCAGCCCGTCCTCCGTCAGCACGGCATCCACCTGCGCATCGTGGGCTTCCACCGGAATCTTTTCCACCAGCTGACAGGCGAAGCAAATCCCGAGGGTTTTGATGCCGCGGTTGGCTGCCAGCCAGCGGTCGTAAAATCCCCCGCCGCGACCGAGGCGGAATCCCGCCGGGTCAAAGCCCAGGCCGGGCACAAGGACGAGATCCGGCGGCGGGGCGGGGCTTCCTCCCGTGGGCTGGCGGACTCCGAACGGTCCGGTTTCCAGGGTCCCACCGGTGAAAAACTGCAGGGCATCGTTTTCCATGCGGGGAAAGGCCAGGGTTTTCCCCTCCGCCCCTTCGCCCAGCCAGTCCGGCTCCAGGGCCAGCGGGGCGAAGCCATAAATCACGCTTGCGGATTTCCAGCCCGCCACGTCGCGCAGGCGGGTCCGGATGCTGACGGAGGCCGGGGATTGCCCTCCGCCGGCGGCCAGGGCCGCCTTCAGTTTTTTGCGCAGGATTTGCTTTTCCTCCCGAATCATTCAAAAATCAGTTCCTGGCCATGGTGACCCGTTTGCTCAAAAGAAAAAAGCCCGTAAAGCCGGTCAACCATGTGGACATGCGTCTGGGGGACGGCTGGCACAAGCGCAACTTTCTGGCCGAGGTCGTCGTGCCCTCGCTTTTCACCAGGCGGCACGGTCACAAGCTCAAACCGGTCTTTCCCGATCTCGCGACCGGGCAGGTCGGCATCACCTGGATCGGCCACGCGTCGTTTCTCATTCAAACCCCCGAGCACAGCATCCTCATCGATCCGAACTGGGCCCAGTGGCTCAAGGTCATCAAGCGGATCAAGCATCCCGGCCTCGCAATTCATGACCTGCCGGCCATCGACCTGGTGCTGGTCACGCACGCGCATTTCGATCACCTGGACCGGAAAACGCTGCGCGCGGTGGCGCGGGATCAGCCCATCGTCGTGCCGGAACATGTGGGGAATCTCGTGCACGACCTGGGATTCAACCACGTGCAGGAACTGCAAAACTGGCAGTGTTTCCAGCTCGGTTCGTTGAAGATCACCATGACCCCGGCGCGGCATTGGGGGGCGCGGGTGCTGCACGACAACCATCGCGGATTCGGCGGCTTCCTGATTGAATACGCCGGACGTTCGATTTTGCATTGCGGCGACAGTTCCTATTTCGAGGGATTCAAGGAAATCGGGGAGCGCCAAAATGTCGAGATCGCCCTGCTGCCCATCGGAGCCTACGACGCGCCGACCAAGCGCGACGTGCACATGAACCCCGAGCAGGCCCTCCAGGCCTTCATCGAACTCAAGGCCCGCACCATGATCCCGATGCATTTCGGAACCTTCCGGCTCAGTTACGAACCGCTGCATGAACCGCCCCTGCGTTTGTTGGAGCGCGCGCGGGAACTGCAGATCCTCGACAAGGTGCGTCTGCTCAACGAAGGCGAGCCCGCGGTGTTCTGACCGCCGGGGCGCGGGGTGGATTGCCCCCCGGGCTCCAATTCTGTTGACGCCATCCCCTCCGCGGCAAATATATCCCGTATGGAAACATCGGCATCTGCAGGCTTGGCCGGAAGATTCCCGGCTGGTTTGTGGCTCAGCCAGGGGACGGTTGCCCTGGCGTTGGGAGGCTTTTTGCTCAGCGGGATTGCGTCGCTGCCGGCGGACGAATGGGTTCCCCCGCCGCGGGGAATCGACCGGTATGAGCACATCTGGAAAACCTCACCCTTCGTCGCGGTCGCCGAAGTGAACCCGCAGGCGGAGTCCCTGGCTTCGCGGTATGCGGTGACCGGATTTGCGCGGGTCGGCGCGAGCGAAGTGGTGTTTCTTTTGGATCGCAAAGGGCTCGTTCGATTTTCCCTCTCGAAGGACCAGCCGAAGAATGGGGTTGAGCTCGTGTCCCTGCAGAACTCCGGCGACCTGAAAACTCTGGGCGCCACGATCCGGTCGGGCGGGGAGGTCGCGGTCATTGCCTGCGATGTGAATCCCCCCGATGTCAGCGCGCAAGCGCCCGCGCCGAACCCGGCGGATGGCGGCAAGCCGGTCCAGGTGGTGAGAAGTTCCGCCCAGCCGGGAGCCCCCGGCTCCGAGGTGGTGCCGAAGCCCACCCGGATCATCAAACGCAAACCGATTACGTTGCAGTGATCCCGCGGTCCGCGCGGAAAGCCTGAAGATTTTGTCGAGGCGGTTCTGCCCGCCGCCGTCTTTACGGCTTGGCCGGCTGCAAGAGCTTCGAAAGGGCGAGTTCGTTGAGGGCGATGGGATTTTGCTGCTGGAGTTTGGCCAGATAGGCCTCGCGATTCATCCGGGTGCGTTCGGTGCGCAGGAGCTGGACGAGCTGGGGCTTGACCTCGTCGAAGGTGGCGGGGCGCGATTCTTTGATGTCGAGCACCTTGACCAGATACCAGCCGTCGCCCAAACGGATGGGATCGCTCGCGGCGTTTTTGCCCAGGGTGGTGACGCGGGAACGGATTTCCGGTTGCAACGAGGCCTCGGCCAGCCAGCCGAGCTCCCCGCCGCGGGCGGCGGATTCCCGCTCGTCGCTGTCGGCCCGCGCGATGGCGGCGAAATCCGCCCCGCCGGCGCGCGCTTTTTTGCTGAGTTCGTCGATGCGCTGTTTCGCCTGGTCGGCCGCGGCTTTGTCCGGGCCGGTTTGCTCCACGAAAATCTGCGCGAGTTGGAGTTGGCGCGGGAGGACGAGGGTGTCCTTTTTGGCGTCGAAGGCGGCCTTGACCTCGGCTTCGGAGGGATAACCATCCGGCACCCTGGTCACGGCCTCGAGATAGCTCTCAACCACGATACCCTGGCGCACGCGTTCCAGCCGCTCGATCACCTCGGGCTGCTTTTCCCAGCCGGAGGAGCGGGCTTCCTTGACCAGAACCTGTTGAAGAATGAGGGCGCGCACGGCCTGGTTGAGAAGGGCGGGGTTTTTTTCCAGGGCGGCGCGGTCGGCCGGGGGGAGATTGTCGAGATAGGCGCGGATTTTTTCCGGGGCGACTTCCTCGTTGCCGACGCGGGCGATGGGTTCGGCCTGGCAGGGGACGAGGGCGAAGAGGCCGAGGCTGGTGGCGGCGAGGAGGCGGGCTGGGAGAGTGCGGATTTTCATGGCTGCTTGATTTTCTGGTCGGCCAGTTTGTCCTGGTCGTTTTGGATGAGGTTCTGGAATTTCACGCGGGTCGTGCCGACAAAGGGCTCGCGGGCCAGGATGGCGTCGCCCAGGCCGAATTTCTCGTAACGGTCGATGATCTCGAGGCCGACCTCATACATCGTGATGTTGCGGACGCGCTGGTCTTCCACCTGGCGTTCGAGCCTGATGCTTTTGGCCTCGAACTTGCCCCGCTCGGCTTCCTTCTTTTGGGCCAGCGCGGTGACTTGTCCGTAGGACTTTTTCCATTTTTCGATGGCGGATTGAAAGGTGATGAGAACGCCCCGTTGTTCTTCCAGCTTGGCGTTGAGTTCGGCCACCATGTTGGCGGAGGTGTTGCGGTCGGCGATGGCCTGTTTGGTCAGGGTGTCGACTTTTCCCTCGAGCTCCTTGAGTTTTTGGGCATTGGCGACATCGGTGGCCTGGAGGATGGCGACCTGGTTTTGAGAATCGCGCAGCTGGAGCATGGTGTTGCGCAGGGCTTCGCGCAGTTTGGTGGCAACGTCCTCTTCGGCTTCCGCGGCGGGAAGCGGCCGGGCGGAGGCGAGCAACAGGGCGAGAAGGAAAAACGGGAAGGAGATTCGGGATTTCATCAGAACTTGGTGTGGAGATCGAATTGAATGACGTTCGCTTTGAAGGTGGGTCCGGCGATATTGTCGGAGGCCATCCAGCGGATGCAGGCCCAGACGTTGGGTGAGAAGGCCAGGGCCCCGCCGACGGTGAAGCCTTTCAGGTTGGTGCCGCCCAGGCCGAAGTCCGAGTCGTTGAAACCATCGACCACGGCGTCGGAACCGATCCAGCGGTAGCCGAAGGTGAGTTGCCAGTCCCAGGCCTTGGCCAGGGCGGGCGTGCCGATGCGCAGATCAAACAGCCAGGCATTGCCGCTGCCATCGAAGTTGCCGATGCTGTTGGAGAGGTCATCGTCAATCGGTCCGCGGTTGTTGACCGCGATGGCGTTGATGGCGGTTTCGTCAAAGGCGAGGTTGGTGATGAACTCGCCGATAAGGGAAACCTGGACGGGCTCAAAGGCGTTGAAGTCGATCCGGGCAGTGACGGCCAGTTCCTCGAACGGGGTGGCTAGTCCGTAATACTGCCACTGGTTGATCGCGCCGTAGTCGTTGCTGGCATCGGGCACGATGTCGCGAATCGGGAAGTACGTGTTGCCATTTTGGGCAAAGGAGGGGCGGCTGGCGTCGGTGTCGCCCTCGTCGTTCTGGGAGAGCGGAGTGTAGGGGCTGGAGAGCTGGCCCTCGACATTGTGGAAGTAATAGTAGGAGACGGCGACTTTGATGTTGAGCAGCTTCTCCACCTTCACATCGAGACCGGCCTGTCCGCCGAAGAGGTATTTGTCGTAACTCTTGAACTTCGTCGGTTGGTTGGAGGAATAGTTGAAGTCCGTATTGAACACGGGAAAAGCGCCGGCCGTGACGAAGGGAGTCACGCCGCGGAAGATTTCGTAACGGGCCTGAAGCGCGACCCCATCGAAGCCGAGGTCGTCATCAAAAATAAGCGGCGTGCTGAAAAAGGGGTTCTCGAAACGCCCGACGGTGAGGGCGAGGTTTTTCTCAGGATCTTCGCCGACATCAAAGCGGACGAAGGCGCGGTCCAGCCAGATGGCGTATTTGCTGAAATTGCCGCCCTGGCCCTGGTTGGCCAGGCCAACCGTCTGATTGGTGGTGACGGGCGAATTCGTTGCTCCGGTGGCCAGGCGGACTCCCGCGGTGACATGATTATTAATGTCCAGTTCGGCGCCCAGACGGATGCGGATACGGAAGCGATTGCGGTCCTGGGTCGTGTTGTATTGCGGGGCGAATTCGTCGCCGGTGACATCGAAAGGATCGCCGGTGTTGATGGCATTGAAATTCGGGAACGATCCGGTGTCCGAGTTGCCCTCGGGGAAGGAGTCGTTTTCATAGCGGAAGCGGAAATCCACCGTGGGGCGGAACCGGGCCACCCAGGCGGGAACGAAGGGCTGCGGCCCCATGCGGAAGTTGCCGGCTTTGCTTTCGGCCAGCAATTCGGACTTGATGTCCTCTTTGATCTGCAGTCTGACCGGGGCGGGGATATAGGTGACGGAGACATCGTCGGGCGAGGCGGACGATCCGGCGCCGGCGATGGCGATCTGCTCGGTGGCGGCTTGCACGGCGGCGGCCTGGGCGATGGCGAACATGTCGGCTTGCATCTGTTCGCGGACCGCCTGGGCCTCGGCCTGGGCCTGCTTGACCATGTCGGCGGCGTCGTTCTTGGAGAGAACGCCCCGCTGAACAAGTTTGTTGATCAGGTTGATCGTTACGCTGTCGGTCGGGGTCGGCAGGCTGCGATCCACTCCCCCGAGCGGAGGGGCCAGATCGGCGCTGGCGGCATTCGCCACCACGTCAATGCTGGCGGCTTCATCAGCCCGGGTCGGCATCGATTCTTCCACAACGAGGACGTCGCCATCCGCCTGGGCCGTGGCGCGGTCCACCGGAACTTTTCCCGGCGCCGGTGCGGGGGGGGCGGCCGGTGCTTGCGCTGTGGGTGCGGTTTGCGGCTGGACCGGCGCGGGGCTGGCCGTGGCCAACGCGGGGCCGGGTGCCGGTGGGGCGGGCGTGGCCACCGCGAGGGGGCTGGCGGTGGGAAGGGGAGCCGGGGTTGCCGCGGCCGCCGCCTCGCGGGCGGTTTGACGGCCGGCATTTACCGGGGAGGTGGCGGGACTTGGCGCCGGAGCCGGGGTGGGTGTCGTCTCTGGCGTGGGAGCCGGAACGTCCGGTGTCGGCTCAACCTTGAAAGTGGGCGAGGGCGTGGAGGTGGGCGAGGGACTGGCCGAGGCAATCGGGGGGGGCTCGCTCTGGTCAAAAACGATACGGTTTTTACGCCCGTTCTGGGCAAACCGCGGGGTCTGTCCGGCGGCGCCGGTGTCGTCCGTCTGGGCGGGGAGCGGGGAAGCCAAAATCGTGGCTAGCCCTGTCAGTAACGCCGTGCGAATGAGGAACGCATGCGCCGGGCGCGGCAAGGAAGAAGAGAGGAATTCGGAGCTCATGGAAAAAAATCAGTTGGGACGTTTGGCGGTGATGCGCATGACGATCGGCATGGGCATGTCCTCCGGGGGCGGCTCCTGAAGCTGAAGGCCGTTGAGGATTTCGGATTGAATGGCCCGATCGATGGCGGGATCGCCCGAAGTGCCTTCCAGGGTGGCGCGGGTAATCCGGCCGGTGTTGTCGGCCCAGATGCGGACCTTGACACTGAGGCTGGCGCTGCGGGTGCGGCGGTGTTTGCCGAGGGCTTCGACCACGCGGCTCTGCACCTGGCCGGCATACCAGCCGAATTTTGTGCCGCCGCCGCCGCCCTTGCCCGAGCCGATTCCGCCGATCATTCCGCTGCCGCCCTTGCCCCGGAGTCCGAAGGAATCCGCACCTTCGCCCTGAATATTCGATCCCAGGGGAGCCGCTTCTTCAGGGGCGGATTCTGGTGGCGGAGCATCCTCCGGCTTGGCTTCCTCGACGAAATCCTCCCGTTTGTCTTCGACCTTCTGCTGCTCCGGTTGTGGCGGCGGAGGAGTTGGCGGTGGGGTCGGCGGGGGAGGAGGTGGCGGGGGCATGATGTTCACCATCGTGACAGCCGCAGATTTTTTCTTTGGCTTCTCAGCCTTCGAGAAAAACGCGAAGTAGACCGCCACAGCGACTGCGAGCAGGCCGACGACGATCACCGGAGTGCGGAACTTCTCGAAGAAGCCCGGTTCGTCGTCATCCGGATCTGTGGCGTTTTCGTTGCTCATTTGGGACCAACTGTTGCGAGTCCGACTTGATCCAGGCCCAGGCGTCCGCAGACGTCCAAGACATCCATGACTCCCTGATATTGCGTCTGGCTGTCACCGCGAATGATCACGGGGAACTTTGGGTTCTTCGCCTTGTGGGCGTTGAGGCGCTGTTCGAGTTCGGCGAGGGTCACGGGAACGGTGTCCAGGAAAACGGCGCCTTGGTTATTGACGGTGATCGCCTTGCTTTTTGGCGCCCCGAGGTCGGGTGGCTTGCTGGAGGATTTCGGGAGATCCACCTTCGTCCCCGTGACGCCCGCCGACGTCATGATGATGAAAATCAAGAGGAGCACGAGGTAGAGGTCCACCATCGGGGTGACGTTGATGTCGTCGTAGGACTTGTCGTCTCCAGCTGTCATTTTTGGTTCGACTGTTCGGCACGTTCGGCCCAAATCGCCTCCTGCGCCTTCGCGGCCTCCTCGGGCGAGCGGATTTGTTTGACGGGAACGGGAAGTGTGGCCTCGCCCGGAGGCGGGTAAAACTCTGCGACCTTCGCGATGAATTCGTCGATGAAGACCTGCATGGATCCGAGGGCTTGCTTAATGCCAGTGGCGAGGAAGCTATACATGAAAAGGGCCGGAATCGCGACGAGCAGCCCGACGACGGTCGCGAGAAGGGCTGAGGCGATACCTGGGGCGATGGAGTTAATTTCGACATTGCCGGATTTTGCGATGATCGCAAAAGTGATCATGACGCCGACGACGGTGCCAAGGAGTCCGACGTAGGGTCCGCCGGCGATGCTCATCGTGAGGAGGACGATACCCTTGTTGAGGCGATGTTGTTCGTGAACGAGTCCGGCGTCGAGGGAGGCTCGGATAGCTTGGATGGAGCGCGCGGAGAGGCCCTGGCCCGAATTCCTGCCATTGCCGAGGCGGTGACGAATCTCGCCGGCGCCGATCTGGTAGACGTGGTAGAGGGGAGAGTCGTGCATGAGTTTGACGACTTTCTTGCTGGCTTTGCCGCCGAAATTTTTCGTGGTTTCGTTGTCGCCTTGATCGAGGACGGTGAGGTCAGTGGCGACGTCTTTCCATTGCTCGAGGAAGATTTCGTTGCCTTTGCGAATTTTCCCAAGAAGGAAGTATTTTTTTACGGCGACAGACCAGCCGCTAATCATCATGATCACGCACACGCCGATGGCGATCCAGCCGTCAAACATCATGTTCTTCGCGATATCGCCGAAGAGCATCACGTGCTTGAGTGCTTCGTTTTCTCCACCACCACCGCCGCTTCCCTCGTCCTCGCCGGGGACCAGAAGTTTGGTGGCCTTCTCCGTGCCGCCCTGGCCGATGGCCGCGAGCTGGAGGAAGCCGCCCGGCCGGGCCACTCTCGCCATCTCCACTTCGTCGACTTCCCCGGCAAAACCGAGGGCGTCCGTGCCGTCGCTGCCGATGAGGGCGGTGCCGGCCATGGCGGGCGTCACAGCGGTCAGCGAGGAGTAGGATTGGCCATCCACGTAAAGGGTGACTTTCGAACCATCCGAGACGACCGCGAGGTGCTTCCAGACATTGACTGAGAGGGGTTCGCCCGCCGTGCTGCGCGCGGTGCCGGATGAATCGGTCACCTCGACATAGGGCACGCCCTGGTCCAGCCCGACGCGAAAGGCGTCGCTGCCTTCCTTGCGGCTGAAGATCACGGCATTGGGTTGGAGGGTTCCGGCCTTGATCCAGGCCGACCAGGTGATCGAACTGCCGGGATTCCACTTCGTTGTCTCCGAGGCGGGAATGGTGACGGGATTGTTGCCGAGGAGCCGGAGCCCGCCGCCGATCAAGGCGCCTTCGGACGAGGTGGCGGCGGCTTCGGCCGTGTTGCCGTAGCTGGAGGAATCCACCGGAGCCACACCTTTTTCCCCGAAGTGATAAACAAGGATGGTGTCCTCATCGTAGGTTTTCTTCGAATCCACCGGCTCCAACTCGCCGCCGTTGCCGTAGTAGAGCCACACTTTGGTTTGTGCCCCGGGTTTGACGTCGGGGACCTTCACCCAGACAAACGCCTCGGTCAGCAGCGGATCGTATTTTTCAATCTGATGCGGCAGGATGGTCTTGCCGTCCTCGGCCACGAAACGGATGTCGCTGCCGTCCTCCTTGGCCGCCTCGAACGGGAAATTTCCCGGATGCAAACGCAGGAGCACGACGGACCCGCCAATCGGGTCGGTGATCGCGCCGCCCTCGGCTCCCGTATCCAGAGTGAAGGACTTCCGGCCCGTCCACTCCTTATTCCACCAATCCGCGGCTTGGACGCTGAGGATGCAGGCAAAGAGAACGAGTGCGGCCGGCAGACCGCGGCGGAAAATGGTGGGTTTGGACAAAATCATGTTCAGTGAGATGAGGTTTTCAAAGTGTGGCGGATGCGCTGGAGGAAATTTCAGAGTTCCCCCCAGACCCGGAAGGTCAGTAGGGGCTCTCCTGCGACAGATGGCGTCTGGGAGATCATGGGAACGCCGAAGACGAGCGAGCCATTGAGGTGGTCGAAAATGCGGATGGTGCTGCCAAAGCCGTAGCTCCAGACATTGCTTTGCGTGATTTGCTCGGGAAGCGGGTCGTTGACAAAGACCGCGCCGGCATCAAGAAAACCGAACACCCGCCATTCGTGTCCCTCGCCCAGCCACTTCAACAACGACGGACTGCGCAGTTCGACCGTCCCGGCCACGGCGCTGTCGCCCAGCACGACCGACTCCAGATAGCCGCGCACCGTGTTGAGTCCCCCGAGGGAGAACTGCTCGCTGTCCACCAGCGGATTCGGGCTGCCCTGACCCTGTAACAAACCGTAAGCCTGGAAGCCGAAGGGCAGGTCCTGTTCGTGGCCGAGGGTGCCCCGCAGGGCGACGAAATTGCCGTCGGCGTTGTAGCGGCGGTTGTCGAATTCGACCGAGGTGCTGCCCATGCCGCGAATGTGAAAGGTGATGGCCGCGCTCAATTCGGTGACGCGGCCCTTCCCAATCAAGGCCGCGTTATAGCTGGCCACAAACGGCAGATACGTGATGGGCGAGCCCACCAGTTCGTCGCCAATCGAGAGATCCTGGGCGAAGTCTTTGTAATCCAATCCCAGGCTGGCCGAATGATAAAAGCCCTTCCCGCCCGGCAAATCGAAAAGGAAGCGCCCGCCGTAGATTTCCCCGTTCCCGGCCACCGCCGTGCCGCCCAGGGTCGAGACATTGCTGTTCTGTCGGATGGCCTGAAACATGACGCTAAGCCAGTCCACTCCGGGGACCGGCGCGATGTAATAGGCCGAGTAAACCAAGGCGTCGTCCGGACGCTGCGGCGCGATTTGAAAACCAAAACCAATGGTGTGTCCGAGCTGCCAGAGGTTGCTGTAGCGCAGGTCGATGTTGAGCCGCAGCGGGGTGGTGTTCGCGCTGTAGCGGTTGTTCAGTTCCACGCTGCCGTGCAGTGGCAGCTTGTCCTTCACCGTCAGTTCCACATCCACCGTTCCGGGCACCGCGCCCGGTTTCAGCGAGGGCGTCACCTGCAAGTCCGCGGACTGGTTTAACGCAATGATTTCACGCTCGACCTCGTTGAAGTTCGGGATCGAACCCTCTTTAAGCGAGGGCGCGCGGTGCTTGATCTGGTCGATGTTGAAAAATCGCGAACCCTGCACCCGCAGCCGGCCCACCGGCGCTTCCGTCACAACCAGAACCACGACGCCGCGCGAGGCGTTCTGCTTGGGCACGCTGACAGAGACAGTTTGGAAGCCTTTGTCCTTATAGGCTTTTTCCAACGCGGTGCGGGCTTGCTCGACATCCTCAGCCGTCCGGCCCGGTCCCAGAAATCCATAAACCGCGTCGTCCACCTCGTTCCGGGGAAGGATCGTCGAGCCGACCACCCGGTATTGGCGAATCAACAAGGTCTCCCCGGTCGGCGGGGCGAGCTGGAACGGAGGCGGAGGCAATTCCGGCTCGGGATTGACCGCGGCTTCCGCAGAAGCGCACTGCATCGCCACGACGGCAAGAGACCACAAAATCCCCCTTTTCGGGAAAAGGGATCGGCTCTGCTCTGGCGGTGCCAAGCAGTCGGTTTTTAAATAACGACCCATGTAGACGTCTAATAATAATAACTTCCCATTCTCGTGAAGCTCAAGCTGTGCCGGGTTACAGTTTCGTCACATTTCCCGGGGTGGAAGAGATTAGCCGGGGGGAAACCGTGACAGTGCAGTAAACCCCGTCGTAGAACGTGCTGGATTGGAAAAACCTTCAACATCGGGAAAAAACTGTCCTGTATTTTGATCAATCATCGGGCGGCGTGGACACGGCGGACTGATTTGCCTTTAGCCGGACGAGCGATCCCTCCGACGCGCCCTCCCGGATCCTAGGCTCGATCAAGTCGGGTCCGAGCCTGCTGATTGAGCTTCGCCGCCTCCGCGGGCCGTTTGTCCGCGATGAGACGGGCCGCGTTGGCGTGAGCGCCGGGCGGGATTGGGGCGGGCAGGATTTCATTTCGCGAGAAATCGATACGTGGTGACCAACGCTTTTCGATTTTCTTTCGCGTCGCTGGCGGCGTTCCCAAATGAAGACCCGTCTCCAAGGCACCCCATTTTTCCTTGCTCCCGGTCAGGGCCTGCCCATAGTAGGAACTGTTGCGATGACGATTAAAAATTGACCCGCATTGCGATCCAAAAGGGCACATCCTTCAGGACCGCGGGTTAAATTGACAAGCAAAGGAAGGGTGGCTGAGCCCGGTCGAAGGCACTCGACTCGAAATCGAGCGAACGGTAAAACGTTCCGTGGGTTCGAATCCCACCCCTTCCGCCATGCGGAACTTCCAAATCCAGGGCCGCAGGCCCCATCCCGCTGGTGGGGTTCGAACGCAGTTCGAGCCGAGCGCAGCGAGACAGACTGCCGCGGGCAGCCCGCAGGGTGAGGCGAAGCCGAATCAATCCCACCCCTTCCGCGTTTTCCTCATAAAGTTTTGGAAATGAGGCTAAGTCATTGTTCGGCACGGCAAGCAGGGACATTGAGGTGCTGTCCCACAGGCTTTACCTTTAGTGTGGGGAGGGTTGAACGGGTGACGGTCTCCATCTGACCAAAAGCCTCATTGCTCTTCAGGAGAAAACTCCGGAGCGTGTCAGTTCACCTTCACTCCGAGGACATTGGGAACATTTGTGACACTTTGTGACAGTTAAAGTGCGTTTTGGTGCATTCTCATGCCCTATCGCCAAAAATCGCGGATGCGTTAAAGTGCTCGGAGATGAACGGTTGCGCACGGAGATGCCGGTTGACTACGGATTCGATTCCCTTCACCCGCTCCCTCAAGCCCGCCAGATTTCGACCGGGCCTTACCTTGCGGATCACGGCACCTTCACCGCCACGCACTCGAGCTCGTAGTGCAGGGTGGGGGGCAGGCAGTTGGTTATCGTGGTGCGGGCCGGGTAGGGGGGCTTGAAGTATTCGCTGTAGAGTTTCTGGTAGAGCGGTCCGTTGGCCGGATCGCGCAGATAGTTCCGCGTCTGGATGACGTGGGCCAGGTCGCTGCCGGAATCGTGCAGGATCTGGATCAGGTTTTCCATCGAGCGACGGAATTCCTCCTCGAAAGTGCCGGAAATGATTTTGCCGGTTTTATCCACCGAGGCCTGGCCGGAAACGAAGATGAGATCGCCGTAACGGACGGAGGGACTGAAGGGCAGGTGGGAGACGGGTGTGTCGGGAGCTTTGGGGTATTCGATGTCGGGCATAACTCAGGATCTGAGGAGGGTGAGGAGGGCTTGGGTGAGTTCGGTCTTGCGTTTGGGTTTCAGGCGCTGAAGGGGCACGGCCATGCTGATCGCGGCGGCGGGGTAGCCCAGCTTTCCAAGGCTGACGGCGAGGCAGCAGACGCCTTCCACCGATTCTTCAATTTCTTCCGCGATGCCGGTTTTTCTGGTTTTGAGAATGCGCCGTTGCAACTCCTCGGGGCTCCGGATGGTGCGGGGAGTGAGGGGTCGGAAACGGGTTTCCGCCAGCAGGCGGCTGAAGGGCTTCTCGCCGAGTTGGGCGGCGGCGGCGCAGCCCAGGGCGGTGCAATAGTAGGGATCGGATTGGCCGGGGGTGAGAATAAACCGGAGGGCGCGGGTGGTTTCCAGAAAATCGAGATAGAAGACCTGGGTCCCGGAGAGGACGCCGAGGTTGACGGTTTCGTTGAATTCCTCGTGCAGGCGGCGGAGGAGTGGGCGGGCCAGCGATTTGAGTTCGGCGTAGGGGTCCACCGCGGCCAGCAGGGCGGTGCGGGGGCCGACCAGGTAGTCGCGGCTGTCGGCCGGGCGGGTGACGTAACCCATTTCCTGCAGGGTTCGCAACAGGCGGTAGGCGGTGGGTTTGGAAAGTTTGACGGCTTCGGCGATGTCCTGGAGTGGGGCTGGTTTTCCCGAGGCGGCGAGAAATTCCAGCAGCCCGAAGGCTTTGTCCACCGAGGAGTTGGCGGGGTCCGTCTTCACGTTTCGTCGAGAGGATAAATCGGACGCCGGAGTTTGCGATAGGGAAGCGCGAAGAGGTCGCTGCTGCAGGGTCCGGGGGTGCTGATGGTGTAGCTCGAGCGGATGATCGGATCGTAGGCGCGGCGGTGTCCGACGGCGGCCTTGACTCCGATGACGTTCAGTTTCTCGGGGTCAATGCCCTGGCTGCGCCATTGTCCCAGATCGAAAGGCGGGGTGGCGCGGCTGGTCAGGAGAATCGTGACATTGCGATGGGTCACCACGGCGCAGGGCTCCATTTCAATATGGCTGCCGCGCATGGAAGCCAGGTGGCTTTGTTTGTCTTCGAGATCGAAATGGCCATCGGTCAGCCGGACAAGGGTGACTTCCAAATCCACCGGTCCGGGATCGAAACTCGAGCCTTTGCCGCCGAGGGAAAGGCGGGTGCTTTGCCCGGGGGGGACGGTTTGCAACGCGGCCACGGCTTGAGGGTCGTTGATGACGACGCCGCATTTTTCGAGCGGACTCTCGAGCAGGGCGCGCAGAATGAAGGTGGCATCGCCGGGCGCCCCGCCACCAATGTTGTCGGCCGGTTCGACCAGCAGCGCCGGGAACTTTTTCTCCTGTTCGATCCGGCGGACGGCTTCGTGCAGTTCCCACTCGGCGGGCTTGAGATCCCGCACGAGATGCCGCGCCTCGCGGTAAAGGCTTTCCAGTGTTTGCGAGCAGCTCATTTCGGGTTGGTCGCTCACGACCCAGAGGGTCAGTCCGGTGTCCGGGGTATCGGCGTGGGCGAAACCCGGGGCAATGCCGACCTCGAGATGACCGGCCGAGCGTTCCAGGGTCCGGGCCAGGCGATTGAGGGTCAAGAGCGGGTCTTCGGCTGTGCCGGTGGAGGGCGGCGCAAGCAGGAGGCGCGAGTGCAGGTAGTGGGTGCGGAGTTGAAGGTTTTGCGTCAGCGCTTTCCACAGGTGCCGGGCCGCGCGCACCGCCGTCTCGCGGGCATCGGTGTGGGGGTTCTCTTGATAGGGAATCAGGGCGGTGGCGTGCCGGGCCATTTCCTCGCTGACGTTGGCATGCAGGTCGAGCACGACAAAAATTGGCAGGCTGGCGGTTCCGGGGACCTCCCGAATCCGCCGCAAGAGTTCGCCTTCCACATCGGGAAATTTGGCCGTGACCATGGCTCCGTGCAGAATGAGAAAAATGGCGTCCAGCGGCCCGGTCAGGGCCGTTTGCAGCCGGACGAGCAACTCCTCCCAGAACGTCTCAAAGACTTCGTCTGTCAGGGGCCCGGAAGGGGAGGCGCGGTAGTCCACCCCGGGGACGACCTCCCAACTGTAGTCGCGGGCGGTTTGCAGAAAACCATCCACAGTGGAATCATCGCCGAGCGCCTTGAGGATCTCGCTGTCCCGGGCGATCTTGACGGCGCTGGGCTTGGCCAGCTTCTCCACGAAGGTATTCGTTTCGTGGAAAAGTCCGGAAAGAAAAATCCGCCTGCTCACGATTTTTTCCATTCCTGCGCGTGGCGGGAGAAAGCCGTTTCGGCCCGCGCGAGCGCATCGGAGATGTCGGCTGCGCTGTGTTCGAGACTGAGGAACCACAGGCCCCGCTCGATGGCGCGCACCCCTTCCTCCAAGAGGCAGCGGCGGAGATGGGTGAAGCGGGCGGCATCGTGACGCTGCACGTAGTCGCGATAATCGCGAACGGGGCCTTCCGCGGCACCGGGTTTCAGAATGACCGTGTGAAAAACAAGGCCCGGGCCTTGGGGCCGGAGCGGAATCTCAAAACGATCGGCCAGGGCGCGGAGCCCTTCCATCAGTTGCCGGCCGAGTTGAATGATCGTTGCGGGATGGGCCTCACCGCGCCGGATGATTTCATCCAGACACCACTTGCTGGCGGCCAGGCAGAGGGGATTGGAATTCAGCGTGCCGGCGTGGACGACCTGACCGTTGATGATTTTTTCGAAGACCCATTTTTTTCCGGCCATGGCGGCAAAGGGCACGCCGCCGCCGATGGCTTTGCCCAGGATGGTGAGGTCGGGGGTGAAGCCGTAATGCTTCTGCGCCCCGCCGCCGCCGAAACGAAAACCGGTGATGGTCTCGTCGGCAATCATGAGCATCCCGTCGCGATCGCAGAGTTCGCGGATGGTGGAAACCAGGCCCTCCCCCGGTTCGATGCAGCAGGTGTTGCAGAGCACGGGCTCAAAGACAATTGCGGCAATTTGCCCGCGGAATTCCTCGACCCGCTGCCGAAGATGTTCGGGATCGTTCCAGCGCACCACGATGAATTTTTCCAGCACCTCGGGAATAACCCCCTGGCTGGGATGCAGGCTGGCGGGTCTTTCGTCCGGGCCCCACTTGTCCGCCGGGATGCCGAAACCAACCAGACCCTCGTCGCCCCAGCCGTGATAGTGGCCTTCAAACTTCAAAATCAGGGGCTTCCCGGTGTGGGCGCGGGCCAGGCGGAAAACGGAGTTCACGATCTCGGTGGCCGAGTTGTTGAAACGGATGTATTCCGCCGCCGGGATCAACTGGCAGAGGCGTTCGGCCACTTCGATTTCCAGCAGGGACTGGGCCGCCCAGTGGGTGCCGCGCTTGGCCTGCTCATAAACGGCCTCGGCCATTCCCTGCGGGGCATGGCCGTAGAGCAAAGCGCCCTGGCCGGTTTGGAAGTCGATGTACTCGTTTCCGTCCTCGTCCCAGAGGCGGCTGCCCTGCCCGTGGGTGAAGTAAAGCGGCACCGGCTGTTCGAGTTTGCGGATGCCGCTGTTGACCCCTCCCGCGATGACTTTACTGGCGCGCTCAAAGAGTGCTTGGGAGTGGGAAAAGGTGTAGGACATGAAAATCGAAAGAATTTTATTGTTTCGTAATACGAAATTACTATTTCATCAAACAGAATTTTATGACCCAGCCATCAGATTCCCTTTTGATTGATGTGCACACGCACGTGGGGGTGGATTTGTCCATCTACCTGCGGGGGCATTTTCCATACGGGCTGGACTGGCCTTCTCTGGTGGAGCAGGGGACCCAAGCCGGCATCGGAAAGTTCGTGGTCTTTCCCATGGTGACCCACCTCGGGCTCAACCTGGCGGAGTCGCGGGAGGGGCGTTTCACCACTGAGGGGGCGTGGGAGAAAATTCCTTACGCCTATGAGAACCGGCGCCTGATGACCGAGATCGAAAAACTGTTTCCGGAACTTTCCCATCGTGCCCTGCCACTCTGGATGCTGGATCCTTCACGCGAAGCGAAAGGTCAGGGCGAAGCCTTGAGGACGCTCCATCAGGAGTTCCGCTGTTCGGGCCTGAAGGTTCAGGCCACCATGATCCGTTCCTTCATCAAAGACCTGTTGGGCAGCGGCGAATGCCTGCTGGATCTGGCGGAGGAAAAAAACTGGCCGGTGCTCATCCACACCAGCGTGCATCCCGAGGACCCTTGGTCGCCGGTGGCGGACATCCTGGAGATTGCCCGACGACGGCCCGGCATCCGCTTTAATCTGGCCCATTCGTGCCGTTTCGACCGGCCGGCCCTGGAGGAAATCGCCACGCTGCCGAATACGTGGTTCGACTGTTCGGCCCATATCATTCACTGCCAGTTGGCGACAGAGAACAGTCCCGCTGTGGCCGGACCGGACCGGCGGTTTGTTTCCGATTATCGAAATCCCTCCGGTGTGCTGGCGGATCTGGCGCAGAGCTATCCGCAGAAGTTGATGTGGGGCAGCGACGCGCCGTTCCATTCCTATTGTGACGACAATTTTCAGTTGGTGAGTTCCTATCCCGCGGAGGCGCAGGCCTTGCATCAACTCGACAAGGCGACCGTTCAGCGTATTGCTTCGACCAACATTCTGGCATTTTTGGGCATAGCATGAAGGACTTCGACCTCACGGACCGCACGGCTCTGGTCACGGGCTCCACCCGCGGCATTGGCGCGGCGCTGGCCTCGGCCCTGGAGGCGGCGGGAGCGCGCGTCTGGCGCCACGGCCTTCCCACGGAGATCCCGGCGCAGGCGGATACGATTTTGCAGGACCTTCTCGAACCCGATGGGGTGGAATCGCTCTGCGCGAAAATGACCGGACCGGCCCCGGATTTACTGGTCTGCAATGCGGGGAGTTTTTTCGACAAGCCGTTCCTGGAAATGGACCGTGCCACGTACGAAAAAACCCTGCGCCTCAATGTCGAGCAGGCCTATTTTCTGGTGCAGGCCTTCGCCCGCCGGCTCAGCGCGGAGAAGCGTCCGGGCGCGGTCGTGGTCATCAGTTCGACCAATGGATTTCACGCCGAGGAAAACTCCACGGCCTATGATCTGTCCAAGGGGGCCTTGGTCATGATGGTGCGCACGCTGGCGATGGCGCTCGCGCCTTATCACATCCGGGTGAACGGCATCGCGCCCGGTCTCATTCGCACACCCCTGACGAGAACCTGGACGGAGCAAAAGCCCGATCTCGTCCGGCATTATGAAAAAAAGATCCTCCTTGGCCGCCTGGGCGAGACGGACGATCTGGGTGGATCCTGCGTCTTCCTTTGCAGCGAAGCTGCGCGCTACATCACCGGTCAGACCCTGGTGGTGGATGGGGGTCTGTCCGTCGGACAGATCGGGAGTTTCGAATCATGAAAAAACTGGCCGACCTCGATTCGCCGGCCGTGGTGATTGACGCCGCCCTGCTCGACAAGAATCTCCAGGCCATGCAGTCCGTCTGCGATGCCGGCGGCACGGAACTCTGGCCTCACATCAAGACTCACAAGATGGTGCCGGTTCTCCGCCGCCAGTTGGAACTCGGGGCCGTTGGTGCCACCTTTGCAAAACTCGGTGAGGCCGAAGCCTTGCTGCCTTCCGGGGTCCGGCAGGTCTTCATCGCGCATTCGCTGGTGGATCTGGCCAAGGCCGCGCGGCTAAGGGCTCTGCATGGGAAACTCGACCGGCTGATCCTGGCGGTGACCAGCGCGCCCCAAGGCGATGCCCTCGAACGTCTGCTTGATGCGGCGGGGATCCGGGTTTCTGTTTTGCTGGCGGTGGATACCGGTTTGCACCGTGAGGGCGCGCGCGATCCCGCTCAAGCTGCTATGGTGGCGGAGAAAATCCGGCGCTCGTCCCGCATGGAACTGATCGGACTTTACACGCACGAGGGGCACGCCTACGGAGCCTCTTCCCCGGCTAATGCCGCCGAAGCGGCGGACCGGGTGTATGAAGTTCTTGGGCAAGTCCGCGAGGCTGTCGGCGGCGGACTTTCCCTCTGGCCGGGCTGCAGTGTCACCGCCGCTCTCCTGGCTGGCCGGCCCCACGTGCACGCGGTGCGTCCGGGTGGCTATGTTTTCGGAGATCTGGCCCTGGCCGAAACGACGGGCGTGTCAGCGGCGGCGGATGTGGCCCTCACGGTTCTGGCCACGGTGGTCGATCGGCCGGATAAAAATCTGGCCTTGATTGATGCGGGTTCCAAAGTTTTCAGCGGCGATAAAACTCCTTCCGGCCTTTCCGGCCGCTGCCTCGAGCACCCCGCCCTGGCGGTGTCGCGGGTCAATGAGGAACACGGCTATGTGACCGGCGAGGGAGTCGAGCATCTCGCAATCGGCCAACGCCTGCGCTTCATCCCCGCGCACGTCTGCCCGGTGGTCAATTTGACCGACCGCGTGCATGTTCTAGAAGGCGGAATCATTCGCGAAACCTGGCCGGTTGATGCCAGGGGCCGTTCGGATTGAGCGGCATGCGCGTGATGGAAGTCAGCGTTTTTGTCCGGGACACCTGCCAGTTGGGCGAGGGTCCGTTTTGGTTTGAGGACCGTTTGTGGTGGGTCGATATCGAGGCGGGAAAACTGCACTCGGTCAATGGTTCCGGCGGAGACCGGGCTTCCCTTTCCATGGGCCGGCGCATCGGCGCGGTGGCTCCGATTGACGCCGAACATTTTCTCGTCGCCTTGGAAGATGGGATCGGCATTTTTCACCGCGCCTCGGGTGTGATTGATCTGCTGGCTGCGCCGGAGAAAAACCAGGCCGGGAGTCGCTTCAACGATGGCAAATGTGATGCCGCCGGCCGTTTTGTGGCCGGAACCCTCAACATGGCCGGCCGGACCGGGGCATCGGCCCTCTATTCGATCGGCTGCGGCGGCGCGGTGGAAGTTCTCCATGCCCCCGCGACCATTTCCAATGGTCTGGCCTGGAGTGCGGACGGAGCGACTTTATACTACATCGATTCGCCCACGCGGGAGATTGCCGCCTTTCCCTACGATCAGGAGACCGGCCGCCTGGGCGCCCGCTCGGTGGTTGTGCGGGTGCCGGACGCGATGGGATTGCCGGACGGGATGGATATTGACCGGGAGGGAAATCTTTGGGTTGGGCACTGGGGGGGGGACGCTGTGCGTTGCTGGTCCCCGCGCACCGGAGAATGCCTCGCCGAGGTGCCGGTGCCCTGCTCGCAAGTGACGTCGTGCTGCTTCGGTGGCCCGGAATGGGACCTTTTGTATATCACCACGGCGCGGGTCGGCCTGAATGAGGAGCAACTTCGGCAAGAGCCTCTGGCCGGAAGTCTTTTCGTATGCCAACCGGGCGTGAGTGGCTTTCCGGTGAAAAAATTCGAGCGGACTCCGTCGGTCTCGGTGGCCAGCGAGCAGTAGTTGCTTGTGCCGGCGCTGGCGAAAGGAGTGAGAAGTCTCATCGGGCTTTTTTGTCATCGAGGCAGCCGTTCATGTCCGCCTCCCAGTCGATGCGGCGGAGTTCCCTGGGCGGTAAGCCGGTGAGTTTCTTGACCCTGCGTGAAAGGTGGAAAGGGTTGGCGAATCCGCTCTGGGTCGCGATTGAAGTCGAGCCGAAAACGCGGACAGGAAAGAGTGATACCATCTCTGCCAAATAAATGGACTCAGAACATCGGCAGGATGCCGATGCCACGTGGCATTGGCTTCCAGCCAATGATCCAAACAAATCAGAGAGATGGTATGAGTTATTGTTGAACTGATTTTCAAAAGCCAGCGGGGACAGGAACCCGAGAGCGCTGTGGCGACGCACCGGATTGGAGAAGGTTTCGCTGTCGTCAAAGATCATGGACCGGGCCTCGGCTCTGGTGGCAGGAAGGGTGTTGTTGCAGCATGCGGTTTTGAGGGGGGCCCAAAAGGATTCGGCGGTGGCGTGATCGTCGCAGTTTGCGTGGCGGCTCAGGCTTTGATCCATGGCGAGGTGAGCCAGGGCTGAGGTGAAGACTTCCTTGGCATACTGGCTGCCTTGATCACTGGGGGGATGAGTCCGGCCAGACGGCCCGGGGTTTTGGCAACGGCCTGGTCGAGGGCTTCGATTCCCAGAGCGGCTTCCAAGGTGTCGCGGGCAGCCCATCCGCGAACACTCCGGCTGAAGCGTTTTGGCCTCTGCGCGTCGAGACCCGAAGTTTTGAATGATTGCGTTTTCCTGAGGCTTGATCCTCTCAGGTTGGTTTTCCCGTGTCCGCATTTTCAGCACCGCCCCATTTATCAGCATTTCCCGCGTCGTGTTCTGGCTCATTTGTGATGACATCTCCCCCGGTGTCATCAGTTGTGAGGCAACGTATCAATACGGCCCCTCCACTCAGGACTCCTCCGGTGTCATTTCATTTGAGTCAATTCGGGGAGGCGGGTCGGGATCGTGGTCCGGTTCGCGCGGACGCTCGGGTTCCTGGCACCGCGGAGCCTGCCCCCGCGTAGCGGAAAACGTGAGTTTTCCGAACCGGCCGCGTTCGAACTTACGCGGCCGGTTCCAGTTCGACCGGGTTGGTCAGGGCGCCGATTTTTTCGATCTCGATGGTCACGCTGTCGCCGGGTTTGAGCCAGCGGGGCGGTTTGGCCGCCATGCCGACGCCATGGGGCGTGCCGGTGAGAATCACCGTGCCCGGCAGCAAGGTGGAACTGCCGCTGAGAAACTCAATCAGCGCGGGCACATCGAAGATCATGTCGTTGGTGTTCCAGTCCTGCACGGTTTCGCCGTTGAGAATGGTTTTAATGCCGAGGGTATTGGGATCGGGGATTTCATCTGCGGTGACCAACACCGGTCCGAGCGGGCAGAAGGTGTCGAAAAACTTGCCGCGGCACCACTGGCCTCCGCCCTTTTTGATCTGCCAGTCGCGGGCGCTGACATCGTTGGCGCAGGTATAGCCCAGCACGTATTTCAAGGCGTCGGCCCGCTTGACATTCTTGGCCGCCTTGCCGATGACGACGGCGAGTTCGCATTCGTAATCGACTTCATCGCTGGGGAGTGCGGTGGGAATCTGGATGGGGTCGCCGGGATTTTGCAGGGTGTTGAGGCCCTTGACGAAGAGGATCGGGATCTCGGGCGATTTGGCCCCGCTTTCGGCGGCGTGCTTTTTGTAGTTCAGGCCAATGCAAAGAATGGCGGTCGGCGCGACGGGGGCCAGTAGCTTCTGGACCGCGGCAGATTCCCCGGTCTTGGAAAGTTTGGAGTAGAGGTCGCCGTCCAACCTTTCGACGGTGCCATCGGCTTTCTGGGAACCGAAATGAATGTTTCCTGCGGGGTCGGTGTAGCGGACGATTTTCATGAATGGAATGGGAACGTTGAGCTTATTTCGCGGGCTTCGGTCAAGGTCAATCAGGAAACAGGAAACTTGCCCCGGACAAATCCCTCTTGTCATCCCGCCGCCGGTTTGTAGCCTTCCCGTTGAAAATCATGACGTTGGCAAATCTCCTCTCGGTAAATCAGATCGTGCCGCAAATGAAGGCCACGGCTCGCTGGGAGGCCATCGGGGAACTGGTGGATGTGCTGGTTTCCACCGGAAAAATCCGCGCGGATGAGCGTGAACTCATCTGGGAATCGATCAAACAGCGCGAGCAGACCATGAGCACGGGCATCGGCTTCGGCATCGCCATACCCCATGCCTCCTCGGAGAAAGTGAGCGAGGTCGTTGCGGCTTTCGGACGTTCCACCACCGGCATCGAGTTCGATTCCCTCGACGGCCAGCCGGTGTTTTTCGTGGTGCTTTTCGTGGTGCCGAAGGACCAGTTCCAAACCCATCTCCGCACCCTCGCGGCCATCGCCAAATTTCTGAACGACAAAACCGTGCGGGATGAACTGGGCAAGGCGGCCGACGCGACCCAGATCCTCCACGTCTTCGAGAACCGCTCTCCCCGCGGCTGATGGCCACGCTGCGCGAGATTCTCGCGGAACGTCTCGCTCACGCCCTCGCGGCGGCGGGATTTTCCGATGCCCCGGCTGAGATCGCGCCGGCCTCCGATGCGCGTTTCGGCGACTATCAGGCCAATGCCGCCATGATCCTGGCCAAGAAAAACCGGGCCAACCCCCGGCAGATCGCGAGCGAGATCATCCAGCACCTTGATGTCGCCGGCATTTCCGATCCGCCGGAAATCGCGGGGGCGGGATTTATCAACTTCCGCCTCCGGCCCGGCTTCCTGGCCCGTCAGGCCGGTCACCTCGCCAGCGATGACCGGCTGGGCCGCACGCCAGCCGCGCAGCCACAGCGCATTATTCTTGATTTCAGCGCGCCTAATGTGGCCAAGCCCATGCATGTCGGTCATATCCGCTCGACCATTCTGGGCGACAGCCTGGCCCGCATCGCGCGGTTTCTTGGCCACGAGGTCATCTCGGACAACCACATCGGCGACTGGGGCACGCAGTTCGGCAAGGTCATTTACGGCTGGAAACATTTTCTTAACCCGGAGGCATTGGAAACCGACGCCATCGGTGAACTCGTGCGCCTCTATCGCGAGGTCAATGCCCTGGAAGCAACCGACGAGACGGTGAAAAAAACGGCCCGTGAGGAACTGGTCAAACTCCAGCAGGGCGATCCCGAAAATCACGCCATCTGGCTGCGCGCGGTCGAGCTGTCCTGGCGGGAATTCCAGAAACTTTACGATCTGCTCGACATTCATTTTGACGAGAGGCTAGGGGAGAGTTTTTACAACTCCGCCCTCGGACCCCTCTGCGAGAAACTGGCCGCCGCCGGACTGGCCGAGGTCAGCGAGGGCGCGCTTTGCCTTTTCTTCCGCGACATCCCCGCCCTGGCGGACAAGCCGGCCATCATCCGCAAGAGTGACGGCGGATTCCTCTACGCCACAACCGATCTGGCCACGATCGAACATCGCGTCCAGCGCTGGGATCCCTCCGCGATTTGGTATGTGGTGGGTGCCCCGCAGGCTTTGCATTTCCAGCAGATCTTCGCTGCCGCCCGCAAAATGGGGGTGACGGCCGACCTCCGGCACATCGTCTTTGGCAGCATCCTTGGAGAGGACCGCAAAATCATGCGCACCCGGTCGGGCGAAAATGTCGGCCTGGCCGAAGTCCTTCGCGAGGCCATCGAACGGGCCCGCGTCCTCGTCACGGAAAAAAATCCCGACCTGCCCGCGGAGGAGCGCGAAGAGATCGCCCGCATCATCGGACTCGGCGCGGTGAAGTATGCCGAACTCTCGCAAAATCGTCTGACGGATTACGTTTTTTCGTGGGACAAGATGCTGTCCTTCCAAGGCAACACCGCGCCGTATTTGCAAAACGCCTACGTCCGCATCCGCTCGATCTTCCGCAAGCTTGAGGGCGGGTTTGATGGGAAAGCGCCCGTGCAAATCGAGTCGCCGGCGGAGCGCGCCCTCGCGGTTAAGCTGTTGCAGTTCGCCGAAACGGTTCCGCTCGTGCTGGAGGATTTCCGCCCGAATCTCCTGGCCAATTACCTTTACGAGCTGGCCGACACGTTCCATGGATTTTACGAAGCCTGTCCGGTGTTGAAATCCGAGGGAGCCACGCGCGCCTCGCGGCTGGTCCTGTGCGACATCACCGCCCGCACCTTGAGCAAGGGGCTGGGGCTTCTGGGTATCCGCTGCCCGGAGAAGATGTGAAGTGCCGCGGGGGCGGCGTCGAAATGGGGCGCGGTATTCTAGAGTCGTCTAAAAAATGACGTAGCCGACAAGGGGAGGGTTCGACCTCCGGGCGAACCGCGGCCCGCCCGGAGGTCGGGCCCTCCTGGGTGTTCTTTACGCGGCTATAGTATTTGTAAAACTGCCTGAGCTTTCCTGGGGTGGCTGACCCCAGAAAAGAACGCATTTTGAAATTTTCGCCGCCGGGACATTCACGGTATAAACGGCCAGGCATTCGACACTGGTGCCGTCGGGAAGACCGCTGACGACCTCGCGGTCAACGACGATGTTGCCGAGGACGAGTCGCCCGATAAAGCGGCAGCGGACCGGCGTCAAAAAACGTTGCTGGTACCGGGGCCGAATCCCGGTGACGCCCCGGGCCACAAGTTTTCCTGTCCAACCATCAAAAATCTGAGCGTCCTCTGTAAAAACTGTCATGAACCGGTCAAGGTCGCGAAGATTGTAGAGTTCGACCTGGCGCTGCACGACCCGGATGGCCTCTTCTTCGAGAGTTGGTGTTGATGGGTTCATGAAAAGATGGTCGGGCGAAGGATGAGGTATTCCGAGGGATCCAGCCCGTCAACGCAAGGACGGAAAGGGAAGGGGTGATCGGGTTGCATTTTTGTCCTTTTGAGCGGCTGAAAAAGATTCCGCTGGGCGTTCGGATGGCTAGAGTCCGGTCGGGACGAAGGATCACGGCCGGGACGGGGGAAACTGACTATGAAACAACTGACTGCGGAAGATTTGGCCATCCGGTCACTGGGCGAGCGGAATATCGATTCGCCGCTGGATCCCTACTTCAAGGAGTGCGGCTATGTGCACGACTTTTACAGCGACGACGCGCGGGTGTTGGTCGATCACAACCTCGAGAGCATCCGCACGACGTTTCAGAACGGAGGGGAACCGCTTTGCTTCGAAGCGTCCGGACCCCGCCGGAAGATATTTTTCGATCCCGCCGAAACCATCTGCGCGGTGGTGACCTGCGGCGGGCTTTGTCCGGGGCTCAATGATGTCATCCGCGCCATCGTGATGCAGGCCTACCACCGCTATGGCGTGCCGCGCACGCTGGGCATTCCGTACGGTTTTGAGGGACTCATTCCCGAATACGGACACAAACTCATCAATCTCACCCCCCGGTTTGTCAGCAACATCCACCAATTCGGCGGCACAGATATCGGGACATCGCGCGGACCGCAGGATCCCGTGCAAATGGTGGACCGATTGATCGAGCTGAAGGTGAATGTCCTCTTCGTTATCGGCGGCGACGGCACGCAACGGGGTGGTCATGCCATTGACGAAGAAGCCCGCCGCCGGGGCTACCAACTCGCCGTGGTGGGCGTGCCCAAGACCATCGACAACGACATGATCTACATGGACAAAAGCTTCGGCTACGATACGGCCTGCGCCGCGGCGGTCGAGGCCATCACGGCCGCTCACACTGAGGCGCGCAGCGCCCGCAACGGGATCGGGATGGTGAAGCTGATGGGCCGCCATTCCGGTTTCATTGCCTGTTCCGCCGCCATCGCCAGCGGCGAAGCCAATTGTGTGCTCATTCCCGAAGTGCCTTTTGTGCTGGAGGGCGACAATGGATTTCTCGAGGCCATGCGGCAGCGCGTGGTCCGGCGCGGACACGCGGTGATCATTGTTGCGGAGGGAGCCGGCCAGGATTTGATGGCAAGCTCTGCCGGTGAGGACGCCTCCGGCAACAAGAAGCTGGGCGACATCGGGGTCTTTCTCAAAGGCCGGCTCGAGGCGTATTTCCGTCAGCGCAAAACGGAACTCGCGCTGAAGTACATTGACCCCAGTTACCTGATCCGCAGCGTTCCGGCTTCCACCCAGGACCGCATTTATTGCATGCGCCTGGGCCAGGCGGCCGTTCACGCGGCCATGGCGGGAAAAACCGGGGTGGTCGTGGCCCGCTGGCATAGCAGTTACGTGCACCTGCCGGTGGGGATGGTGACATCGTCCCGCCGCACAGTGGATTCCGGGGGCGACCTCTGGCTGTCTGTGCTGGAAACCACCGGTCAGCCACCGCGGTTTCGGTAGGGTGGGCGTCCCGCCTGCCGGATTTCGCGTCCCGCTGAGTCCTTGTCTGATGCGCCAGGCGGGGACGCCCGGCACGGCGGGCGGGACGCCCACCCTACCGGATCAATACAACTCGACCGGGGAGCGTTTGCCGTCTTCCGCGCTTCTTTGTGCGGCGGCATCGGCTCCGAGGGTGGCCACGCGGAGATCCCAGATTTCGGAGTCCACCGCGCGGAAGGCTTCTTCGGAAAAGACCGTCGGAGGGGCAAGGCGGGCTTTGAATGTTTCCATGCGGCTGAGGGCCGGCTCGATTGCGGCGGGCGGGAGGGCTTCGAGGACGCGGCGGGCCTGGGCCGCCTGTGCGACGCGGTGACAAATCATGAGCATGTCGTTGCCGGCGGCGATACCCATGCGCATGGTCTCATCGAAGCCGTAGTGGTTGAGAATGGCCCCCATGTCGAGATCGTCGGTCATGACGAGGCCGGAAAAATTCATGTCGTCGCGCAGCAGGCCGTTGATCATGGCGGGGGAGAGGGACGCGGGCGGGCCTCCCGGCTCCAATCCGGTAATGGTAATATGGCCGATCATCATGCTGTCCACTTTGTCGGCGAAGTGGCGGAAGACGGCGAGTTCGTGTTCCTCCATGGCTTCGCGCGAACGCTCGATGACGGGCAGTTCGTGATGGGGGTCGAGCCCGGCGGAGGAATAGCCGGGGAAATGCTTCCCGCAGCTCAGGATCCCCGCGCCGCGCAGGCCGGCGTTGAAGGCCCCCGCCTTTTCAATGACCTCGGCCACGGAGCGGCCATAGCACCGGCCTTTGAGCGAGTTGTCGGCCTCGTCGTCAAAGGAAAGATCGAGCACGGGACACAGATCAAGATTGAAGCCGAAAAGCCGGAGCAGGCGGCCGGTGATGTCGCCGTGCCGGTGGATGAGCGCGAGATCGTTGCGGTCCCGGAGCTGCCGGGCATTGGGCGGTTCGTTGCCGAGGCATTTGAGACGGGAGACGCGACCGCCCTCCTGATCGATGGTGATGACGGGCTCGACATCGCTGAGGTCGCGCAGATCGTCGATCAGTTTGCGCAGTTGGACGGGGGTTTTGATATTGCGACCGAAGAGAATGAACCCGCCGGGCTGGAGCTTTTTGAAGAAGGCGGCGTCCTCCGTGCTGAGTTCCGGGCCGGGAACGCCGGTGAGCAAGAGTTGACCCGCATCGTGGAATGACATAAGTGCGTGAATACACAACCCCGTGTCGAAACCCAACGAAAAGATCGGCCTCTATGGAGGCAGCTTCGATCCCATTCATAATGGCCATCTGATCCTGGCCCGTGATGCCATGGAGCGGCTGGAGTTGGACCGGGTGGTTTTTCTTCCCGCCCGCATCTCGCCGCACAAGCTCGACCGTCCTCCCGCGCCGCCGGAGGCCCGCAGCCGGATGATCGCCGCCGCCATCGCGGAAGAACCGAACTTCCAGTTCGACGATTGCGAGATCCAGCGCGAGGGACCATCGTTTACCATCGACACGGTGCAACTTTATCGGAAGCGCTTTCCCGGAGCGCGGCTTCATTATTTTATTGGCGACGACAATCTGCCCGAACTCGATACGTGGAAGGACATCGCCCACCTGCGCGAGTTGGTCCAGTTTGTGGTGCTCTCGCGGGCGGGGGTGCCGTTTCTGAACGGGTTTCCCACCATCACCCGGCACATCGAGATTTCTTCGACCGAGATCCGCAATCGCATTGCCCGCGGGCTTTCCGTGCGGTATATGATGTCCAAACCTTCCTTTGATTTGATCAACCAGCTCAGACTTTACCGCAATGACTGACGGCGAAACGCTGGCCCGGGCCTGCGCAAGCGCCGCGGCCGACAAAAAAGCCGACGATCTTGTGGTGCTCGATATGCAGGGGGTATCCACCGTCACGGATTTCTTCGTAATCTGTTCGGCCTCGTCCGAGCCCCAACTCAAGGCCATCGCCAACTCCATCCGCGAGCAAGTTCAGAAGGAGGCCGGTCGCAAACCGCTTTCCGCCCAAGGTTCCCCGGTGAGCCAGTGGATCGTGCTCGATTATGGCGAAGTGATCGTTCACCTTTTTCACTCCGAAAAGCGCGGCCACTACGGTTTGGAAAACCTCTGGAGCGACGCAAAGCGGCTCAAGTTCGAGGGATAATTTGCGCAGCAGGAAAAGGCGGATTATCTTTTTCCCACGATGAATCTGATTGAGGACATCGAGATCAATTGCCCGCAATGCGGAGAATCTTTCGCCATCGAAGTCGATACCGGGTCGGGTTCGTACTCCACGGTTGAGGATTGCGCCGTGTGTTGCCGCCCCATGGCGATTTTCATCCGTTGCCGTCCGGGCGAAGTGGAATCAATTGATGTTCAACCGGGCTGATTTTCGTGCAGCCGCTTGCGTTTGAGGTAATGGCGGCTTACGCTAACAGGATCTATGTTCGCGCAACGTGACGCGATCGTGCGGCTGCTTCGGGACGGCGATCCCGAGACGGTGCGCATGGTGAAGGAACAACTGGCCCTGGGGGGTGAGGATTACATCCCGGATCTGCGCGATCTGGTGGACTTGGACGACGAGCAAGTCTCGCGTCATGCCCGCGACGTGATGGCCGAAATCGCCAGCCATGGGGCGGATGAAGAGTTTCTTCTCATGTGCCATTTTTTCAATCATGAGAGCGAGTTTGAGAAGGCCTACTGGATGCTTTCGCAAGCCCTTTGTCCGGGAGTGGACATCGAGCCCCTCGAGCACAAGGTGAATCAATGGGGCCGTCAGTTTCTGGTGACCCTTTCCGGCATCGTCAGCAATCGGCAAAGGGTTCAGGCCCTGGCGGAGTTCATGGCGGGGGAGTTGTGTTTCCGCGGCAACACGGATGATTACTATTGCGAGCGGAATTCGCTTTTGCCCAGCGTGATCGAAACGCGCACGGGTATTCCCATCACGCTGACGCTTCTTTACATCATGGTGGGCCGGCGGGCGGGCATCCGGATTGACGGCATCAATCTTCCCGGGCATTTCATTGCGCGCCATGGGGAGGTGCTCTTCGATCCTTTTCACAAAGGGCGGATCCTGACCAAGACCGACTGCGAGGAAATCCTGACGCGGCAGAATCTCAAATTGCGCGCTTCCCACCTGGAGGCCGCGACTCCGCGCCAGATCCTTTTGCGCGTTCTGGCCAACCTTCTCTACGTTTATGATCTTCGGGGAGAAGAGGAAAAGCACGCGCGGGTTCATGCCTGGGTCAGGGCCCTGTCGCGCGCCAAGTGAGCTGACGGGCAACGCTCCCTCGTGGCCCGTTTATTCTCCGGAAACGACAAAGCGGTTCCCTCCCTGAAGAAAGTGTGTGAGTCCCGGCGCTCCCAAGCGTAAATGGAAGGCGTGACCATCGAAGTTCTCAATACCGGCACCGAGTTGCTGCTCGGCAATGTCGTCAACACCCATCTGGCCTACCTCGGCCAGGCCTTGTTTCCGCTGGGTTTGCGCATCGGGCGCCAGACCACAATCCCCGACGGGGCCTCCATCCGCACCGCCTTGCTGGAAGCTTTTCCGCGTTGTGACATTCTGATCGTCACGGGCGGACTGGGTCCCACGACGGATGACATCACGCGGGAGATCACGGCAGAATTACTCGGCCTGCGCCTGGAGGAAAACGCCGAAGTCGTCGCGATGATTCAGCAGCGGCTGGCCCGGCGAAATATCCCTTTTCGTGAACGGATGCAGCGGCAGGCCATGGTGCCCGAGGGTGCGACCGTTCTGCCCAATGCCAACGGAACAGCCCCGGGGCTCTACCTTCGCCCCCTGGAGACGCCGTCCTCGTCGACTCCCCACCTCTTTCTGTTGCCGGGACCACCGCGCGAACTGAAGCCGATGTTCGAGGACCATGCCCTGCCCCTCCTGCGGGAGATTTGCGGCGGCCTGCCGGATTGCGAGTGCCGGACGTATCACGTGGTCGGCCTGGGCGAGAGCACGGTGGAGGAGATCATCGGGCTGAAGCTTTCCGAACGGGGCGACATCGAAGTCGGGTACTGCGCCCGGCCCAACGAGGTGGATTTGCGCCTGATCGCGTCCCGCGATGTGCTGGAGGAAGTCGAACTGCTGGTCTTTGCCGCGGTGGGCGAAAATCTAGTCTCCAAACGCGGCGAGGTGATTGAGGAGGTCGTGGTCCGGCGGCTGCGCGAATTGCAAAAGACCCTCGCGGTGGCGGAATCCTGCACGGGCGGGCTTCTTGGTCATCGCCTCACGAATATTGCGGGTGCCTCGGAGATTTTTCCGCAAGGGTTCATCACGTATGCGAACGAGGCCAAGGTGCGCGCGATTGGCGTGCCCCGGGAACTCATTGATGCTCACGGGGCAGTCAGCGAACCGGTGGCCCGGGCCATGGCCCATGGCGCGATGGAGACAGCCGGGACCGATTTCGGCGTCGGCATCACCGGCATGGCCGGGCCGTCGGGTGGCACCGCGGACAAGCCGGTCGGAATGGTTTTTATTGCTCTCGCTCAACGGGGCGGCGTGAGCCGCTGCCAGAAGGAAAACTTCGCGACGGACCGGGAGACGTTCAAGCAGTTGGCCACCCAGACGGCGCTGGACATGCTGCGGCGCGCGATTTTTTGAACATTCCGCCGAGGCTTAGCCCCGGGCGTCCGCCACGAGTTGATCGATGTCGGACCCGGTCGTCTGCCACGAGCACAGGAAGCGGGCCGCCCCGCCGATGAATTGGTAGTACCGCCATCCGGCGTTCTTCAGCCGTGCGTCCACCTCCGGGGAGAGATCGGCAAAAACCGCGTTGGCCTCCACCGGCCGGACAAGGTTCACTCCAGGAACCGGTCCGAGTTTTTCCGCCAGGAGGCGGGCGTGGCGGTTGGCGTTTTCCGCATGGCGGAGCCAGATGCCATCCTGCAGACAAGCCGCCCAGGGAGCTGAGGAAAAACGCATTTTTGAGGCAAGCTGACCGGCCTGCTTGCAGCGGTAGGAGAATTCCGCGGCCAGCTCCGGATTGAAAAAAATCACCGCTTCGCTCAGGCTGATGCCTGATTTGATTCCGCCGAAACACAACACATTGACTCCGGCACGCCAGGTCAGATCGGCGGGCGTGACGCCCATGGCGGCCACGGCGTTCGGGAAACGGGCTCCATCCATGTGAACGCGCAGTCCGTGCGACGCGGCCAGATGGGCCACAGCGCGGATTTCTTCCGTCGTATAGAGGCCGCCGAGTTCGGTGGGCTGGGTGAGGCTGACCACGCGGGGTTTCGGATAGTGAATGTCCGTTCGCCTCAGGATCATGCGCTCGAGGCTCGCACAATCGAGTTTGCCGTCCGGACCGGAAGTCAGGAGGATTTTCGTGCCGTTGGAAAAGAATTCCGGGGCGCCGCATTCATCCGTTTCAATGTGGGAGGTCTCGTGGCACACGACGCTATGGTAGCTGTGGCAGAGGGAGGCCAGGGCCAGCGCGTTGGCCGCTGTGCCGTTGAAAACAAAATACACGTCGCAATCCGTTTCGAAAACTTCTCGGATCAAGTCGGCGGCGCGGGCGGTTCCTTCGTCATCGCCATAGGAGGCGCAGTATCCGGAATTGGCTTCTGCCAGGGCGTTGAGCGCCTCAGGACAGAGGCCCGAGGTGTTGTCGCTGGCGAAATTGAAACGGGTGCTCACTGCGCCGGATGCTGGCGGCTGGGCCGGAAAGCGTCAAGATTACGGGGCGGCCGATGCGCCCCGTGCACTCAGGAAAGGCAGGTTTCTGCCGCGCGAAAACCGGTCAGTTCGTCGTTTTCGTCGCGAAGGGGTTCCACGGCGATCCGCACGTGGTAGGGCGATCCGGCCTTGTGATAATTGATCATCTCCACCGTGCAAGGCGTCCCTTTTTTCACCGCCTGCCTCAGCAGGTTCGTGACCTCGGGGTCCGATTCCTTCCCTTGCAGGAAGCTGCCGGGTTTGCGCCCGCGGATTTCTGCAAAACTGTAGCCACAAAGACCGGTGAAGGCGGGATTGATCCAGACAATCGCTCCCTTCCGGTCGGTCTCGACCCGGGCCGGTTCTGCGTTGATCCGGTCAAGGATGCGGGCATGGAGCGTTGCAGGAACGGAAACTCCGCTGAGATCGTCAACCAGCCGGCGCAGGCCGATGTTTTTAGAGGGGGTCATTTGTGCAAGGAACGGTGCAGATTTGCCACGGGATGCAAAATAATCAATCCCGATGATAGGGCGCGCCGGTCAGGATGGTATGGGCGCGATAAATCTGCTCGAGGGCCACGACCAGGGCCATTTCGTGCTGGAGGGTAAGGGGACTGAGCGACCAGAGCAGGTCGGCCGCCTGCCGGACGGAGTCAGAGAGGCCATCCGCCCCGCCGGTGAGAATGGCGCAGGTCTTGCGCGGATTGCGTTCGATTTTCTTCACCACGTCCGCGAACTGGCGGCTGGTGAAGAGTTGGCCGCGTTCGTCCAGGACCACGCGAAAGCACTCTTTGCTTTTGTGCAGGAGCAGTTCGCCTTCGCGCAGAGGATGGGAGGCCTTCACCTGTTCCACCTCCACGGTGGAGAAGCAGCGCATGCGGGCCAGATATTCGGCGATGCCCTCGCGCGCGTGGGCGAGTTTCGGTTTGCCTACGGCCACGATGCGCCAGCGCAAGAGGGATCAGGCGTGGGGCACCGGATGGAAATCCGCCGCGTGGTAGGAACTGCGCACGAGCGGACCGCTGGCGACGAACTCGAACCCCTTGCGTCGCGCGATATCGCCGTAGAGCGTGAAAGTTTCCGGATTAATGTATTCCACCACCGGCAGGTGCTGCGGGGTCGGGCGCAGATACTGGCCCAACGTGAGCACCTGGACATTGGCCTCGCGCAGATCATCCATGGCCTGGAAGATTTCGTTTTCCGCTTCGCCCAGGCCGAGCATGAGGCCGCTCTTGGTCACGGACTCGGGACGAAGTTCCTTAGCGCGCTTGAGAAACTCCAGCGAGAGCCTGTATTTGGCCCGGGAGCGCACCGCCGGAGTGAGGCGTTCGACGGTTTCGAGGTTGTGATTGAAAATATGCGGGCGCGCATCGAGCACCATTTGCAGGGCGAACTCCTTGCCGTTGAAGTCCGGCGTGAGCACTTCGATGATGATCTTCGCATCCATGGCGCGGATGGCTTCGATGGTCCGGGCGAAATGATCGGCCCCGCCATCAGCCAGGTCGTCGCGGGCCACCGCGGTGATGACGACGTGCTTGAGTTTTAAGCGGCGCACGGCTTCCGCCACGCGTTCGGGTTCGTCGGCTTCGAGCGCCAAGGGCTTGGCGGTGGAAACTGCGCAGAATCCGCAGGCGCGGGTGCAGCGCTCGCCGGCGATCATGAAAGTGGCCGTGCCCTGGCTCCAGCATTCCCAGCGGTTCGGGCACTGGGCGCTTTCACAGACCGTGTGAAGTTTCAGATCGGAAACGAGAGCCTTGGTGGAAAAGAAGACCGGATTCGAAGGCAGCCGCACCTTGATCCAGGCGGGCTTTTTCGCCTGATGAAGTTCAGGATCAATCTTGGGTGCTGGCATGGCGGCAAGCATCACGGCTTGCTTCTTTGGTGTCAAATCTTGAGAGGGTGTTTTAGCCGGTTGGTGAAAGGCCAGCCCGGAAATCTGCGGGCGTTCCGGCGGGTCCGTGTTTGCGGAAGGCGTGATAGAAGGCGCTGAGCGAATTAAATCCGGCTTCTTGCGCAAGATCCGCCACCGTCCGATCCGTGGTGAGCAGAAGTCGCTGCGCATGGGCCAGGCGCAGGCGCACGACGTAATCCCAAAGTTTCATCCCGCAGGTGCGGCGAAAAAGAACCAACAGGTATTTGGGATGCAGGCGGACCGCTTCCGCCATGTCGTTCACGGTGATTTCCTCCCGGTAATGTTCCGCGAGGTAGCGGAGAATTTTTTCCATGTGGCTGCTTCCTGCGGAGAGGCGGGGCCGTCTGACGCCGGTTTCGCCCAGGGCGAGGGACAACCGGGAAAGCCGGTTTTCAATCTCGCCCACGATAATGTCGCGCAAGGTTTCGCCGGAGTTGGAGAAATCCTGCTCCCATTGATCGAAGGCCGCCTTATCGGAGTCGCTTGCGGCCTCAATAAGCAGCCCGCCGCGAAGCAGATGCGCGGCCAGGGTTCGCGTATGCTTCCAGCGCAGGAGCCAGATGAGCGGGAGTGTCAGCCACACACCCTCGACCTCGGCGGTTTTCTTCAAGGTCTGGTGAGGCATGCCCGCCCAGAAAATCACCATTTCGCCTGGCGTGATATCCACGAAGCGTCCGGCCAGAAAGTACCGGATTTTTCCCCGGCAGAGAAAGTTGATTTCCACATCGGGATGCGTGTGAGGATTTGCCATCACCTGGGGACTGGAACGCCAGATGAAAAAATCAAGGCCCGGACTGTGTGTCACCGTCTCCTGGGGAAACCGCCGCATCATGTTACTATCTGATACATCATCGCGTTCTACGGCGATGATTATTCCACATGGTTGTGGCAAGGTGACAGCACTATGAGTCCATCCCTCACTCCACTGGAAACCTATCTTTTCGACCTGCGCGGTTATCTTATTCTGCGAGGTGCGCTTTGTGCAGCCGAGTTGCGTGATCTCAACAGCACTTTGGATACGATTCCGGTGACGGAGGCCGGACAATGGCATGGCTGGGTGCACGCCCACTCCTACGGAGGGAAGGATGGCACGAACTTCCAGCAGATCTACGAGGCGGGTTCCGCGTTTGAAAACCTGATCGACCATCCCTCATGGCTGGAGAAGGTCAAAGCTCTCGTGGGCGGCCAGGGGACTTTCGACGCCGCCCACGGGCCGCTTTTTATCGATGAAAATTTCGCGAACCTGCGTGGTCCCGGCGAAGCCATCGGTTTGCATTCCGGCGGCCACACGGGGGGCAAGCGGACCCAGTTCCGTTTTCACAACGGGGGTTTTCAATGCGGCCAGGTCAACGTGTTGATGGCCTTGACGGACATCGGGCCCGGCGACGGGGCCACCATGGTGATCCCCGGCAGCCACAAGGCCAATTTCCCGCATCCGGATTTCGAAAAACATCGAATGAAACCCGACGAAGTGACCTCGCTTAATGAGGTGGAGGGAGCGATCGAAGTTCACCTCCAGGCCGGGGACGCCCTGGTCTTCGTCGACGCGATTTCCCACGGCTCGGCCAAACGCATCAACCCGGGCCAGCGGCGCATCGTGGTTTATCGCTACGGTCCGTCATGGGGATTTTTTCGCCATGCCTACCGGCCTTCTCCGCAACTTCTGCAGCGGCTGTCTCCGGAGCGGAGGCGCATTATCTGGCCGCATGAGCACAAACTCATGCCTCCAAACGCCACGGGCCTCGCTTGAAAAGGGTCAAACCCTGACCGGGTTCCGCCCGGAAAGAGCGCGCTGGAGGGTGAGAGGATCGGCGTGTTCGAGTCCGCCTCCGGCCGGGAGTCCGTGGGCGATGCGGGTGAGGGGGATTCCGGCGGGAGTCAGGATCTCGGCCAGATAATTGGTCGTGGCCTCGCCTTCCACATCGGCGCTCAGAGCAAGGATGATTTCGCGTGGCTGCTCAATCTTGATCCGGGCTAGCAGTTCGCCGATGCGGAGCTGTTCCGGGCCGACGTGATCGAGCGGGGCGAGGCGTCCGCCGAGAACATGGTAGCGTCCGTGGAAAAAGGCCGTTCGTTCCAGAGGCAGAATGTCGGTGGCCTGTTCGACCACGCAGATTTCCCCGCCGGCGCGGGTTTCATCGCGACAGATTTCGCAAAATTCCTCCGTGCAAAAGAATCCGCAGGTTTGACACGAACGCAGGTTTTCCGCCGCGTGACGCAGGGCTTGTGCGAGATCGAGTGGTCTGGCGTCCTTGGCGGAGGCCAGCCAGAGGGCGATGCGCTCAGCGCTGCGCGGACCGACGCCCGGCAGACGCCGCAGCTCCCGCACGAGATCGTGGAAGGGTTCGGGATAGTCGGCGGGCTTCAATGGGGAATTGCGGAAGTCGACTCATGTCGCCACGGCACTCCATTGCCGTGAGGACGAGCGGGGGGGAGTGGCTCTGCTCTCACGCCCCAGGGGACCGGGGCGACTACAGCGAAAGAGTGCATGGGGCGGCTCAGCCGTGGGTGAAGAGCGCCATCTCATCCTTGGTGGCATCCTCCTCACCGCGGCGGCTGCGTTCGACGCGCTGGATATAAAAGTCCAGCGCCGTGTCGGGGATGCCGGTGATGCGGGATTTGGTGAATTCCTGGATGGCTTTCTCCCATTGTTTCTCGCGGTAGTAGAGGACTCCGCGCCAGAAGTGATCCCGGCTGCGTTCGCGTTCCGGGGAGAGTCCGTGCTTGGGAGCGAGGATCTCGTAGAGTTCGATGCGGCGGCGTTCGCCCATGGCTTTGAGCACCTCGATGGGGCGGGCTTCGAAGGTCTCCGCTGCTTGCTCGAAGGTTTCCGGACCCACCAGGATGCGGCAGCCGTAAGTCGGGCAGGCGGCGCACAGCCGCCGGGCGAATTCCACCGCGGGGCCCGCCACGCTGAAACTGGTCAGACGGGTTCCGCCATAAGCGGCGGCAATCATTTCCCCGGAATTAATGCCGATGCGGAAATCAAAACGCCGCTGCCACTTCGCGTCGCACTCGCGGTTCAGATTATCCAGCCGGATCATCAGATCCAGGGCGGCGCGGCAGGCGCGTGAGGCGTGTTTTTCATCGGTCAGGGGCGCGCCAAAGACCACGCGCAAACTTTCGCCCGTGCATTCATCCAGAAATCCGCCGCCTTCGACCAGATAGTCCGAGGCGGTTTGGAGGTAGAGATTGGTCATGGCCGCGTAGTTCTCCGGGGTGAGCAATTCCATGAGTTCCTTTTGATTCTGCACTTCGCAGACAATCACGGAACCCTCCTGCCGCTCGCCGGGAAATTCCACCGGGGCATTGGAGTTGACCAGTTGGTTGAAGACATTGCGGGAGATCCTCTGACCGAAGAGCTGCTCCATCACCTTCTTGCGCGAGCCGCTGCCGCTTTGTCCGTAGGCCAGCCCGATGAGGAAGCTCACCAGAATGGCAAACGCTCCCGGGAACGGGGAATAGAAGACATTGTAAAGCCCCAGAACGGCCGAACCGCTGATCAGCAGCAGGATGGCGGCGAAGGCCACAACGGCCTTGAGAATCGGGCGGGTGATGTCCACCGTAGTCCAGGCGGCGGCAAAGGCCAGCAGTGCGATAATCAGGATCTGCGCCCCCGCGGGCACGCGGAGGGGGTTGGTCATCTTGTAGATCGTTTCGCGCAAAACCATGTCCGGCGTGGTGGAAATCCAGCCCGCGGCAAAAAGAACGATGACGATCCCGGCGCAGATTGTGCCGATGAGGATGGTGGCCTTGAGATATCTCATGGAAATGGCGAATGAGGAATGACGAACGACGAAGGAATACCAGATGCCAGCGAAAATCGAAGCTCTCTTTGAGGGAATCTCATGAGGAAGGGTTGTTGCTTTCGGGTTTCGTCATTCCTCATTCTTCCGGTAGGAAGCCACCACCCACTCGCTCAGGACGCCGTCCGGGTCATCCACCGCGCGGGGGGGCAGGGAAAAGTCGATGCGGCCGCTGTTGCGTTTGATGAGGGTGAGGCCGAACTGATAGTCCTTGAAGGCCCGTTCGCAAAATTCGCGCACGCCGAGATTTTCCGCTTCGGACCGGGTCAGGATGCGTTCCACCGCCTGCTCCTCGAAGGTGATGTCGACTCCGTGCTCGGCGGAGAAGCGCTCGGCAAACTCGGCCACGATGGCGCGCTGGGCCTTCTCCCTCTCGGCATGTCCGGCCCGCAGCAGTTCGGCCAGGGTCTCGGCCGGCCGGGCGATCAGGTCGGGCGTGACGGTGAACGACGCGACGCCGGAGCCCGGCAGTTCGAATTTGAAATCGCGGAAAATCTGCTCGCAGGTGGTGAGCAGGCCGCGGGCGCCGGTGTGTTCCTCCGCCGCGCGGGCGGCGATTTCGCGCAGGGCGTCATCCTCAAAAAAGACCTCCACTCCATAGGCGCGGAAAGCGCGCTCGTATTGGCGGATGATGCTGCCCTCGGAGCGTTTGAGGATTTCATACAAGTCTTCCTTCTTCAGCGGATCACAGACCACGCGCACGGGGAGGCGGCCGATGAATTCGGGCTCCAGGCCGTAATCGACAAAATCGCGGGTTTCCGCCCGCCGCAGAAGGGCCGAGCCTTCCAGCACCTCGGGTGGCTCCGCGCCAAAGCCGATCTGGGCCTGGCGGATCCGCTTGGCGATGCGGGCTTCGAGTTTGTCGAAGGCGCCGGAGACGATGAAGAGAATGTGGCGGGTGTTGAGCGACTCGCGGGTGACGCGGCCCTTTTTTTGAAACTCCATCGCGGCCTGGAGCTGGGACTGCAGGTCGTTGGCGCTGCGGAGGGGCACGTCGGTTTCCTCCATCAGCTTGAGCAGGGTGGTTTGGACGCCGCGCCCGCTGACGTCGCGCCCGGGCGTTTCGCCCGAGCTGGCGATTTTGTCGATTTCGTCGATATAGATGATGCCGTATTGGGCGAGATTGATGTCGCCGTCGGCCTTTTGGACGAGTTCGCGCACCAGATCCTCGACGTCCCCGCCGACGTAACCGGTCTCGCTGAACTTGGTCGCATCGGCCTTGACGAAGGGCACGCCGATGAGTTCGGCGATATGCTTGACCAGGTAGGTTTTTCCCACGCCGGTCGGGCCGATGAGGATGACATTCTGTTTCGCGTACTCGATGCGGAGGGATTCCTCCGGGGAAAGCGTGGCCGCGAATTGGGCGTGATGATAATGGTCACAGACCGCGATGCTCAAAACTTTCTTGGCGTCGTCCTGCTTGATGACAAAGCGGTCGAGGTGGCGCTTGATTTCGCGCGGGGCGAATGGGAATTCAAAGACCGGGTGAGCCTTCTGCGGTTCGGTGGCCACCTCGCCGGTTTCCACCGTCCCGGGCTGGGCGGGCGGCGGCGCGGACTGACCAAAGCTGGTGCGGAGAAATTCCTGCAGGCGTTGATTCAGTTGCTCCGGAGTGGGCAGATTGGGATCGCTCATGCGCGTACGTTATCCTCCAGGGCGGACTGGCCCGCAAGCGCGTGATTCATCAGGGCTTGGCGCCCTTGGCGATCAGCAGCTTTTCAATGGCGTCCAACCGGTCGGTCACGCGGCTGCCGGATTGCACGCTGGCGCGGGCCAGTCGGACTTTTTCGAGAAGTGTCTGCGCCGAGGCGGCATCCCCGACCCTGGTCAGCTCACTCTCAAGGGGATTGAGTTTGTTGAAGTCCTCCAGATAGACGGCCGCGAGGGGTTTGTATTTCAAGATCCACTCATTAGGTTCCTGCACTCTGGACCGCGAAAATGCCTGGAGGATGGGTCCGGCCTCCTGAAGGAGCCCCGCCTCCCAATCGTGCAGCGCGAAACAAAGCAGGCCGAAGGCCTCCGGGTTTTGATTGGAGTACAAGTTGGTGATGGATGCGGGAATCGGCGCGGCGGGTTTGGAAAGCGTCTTCGAGGCCTGGACGAAAAAGTTGGCCTCGACGCTGTCCGCCTCCGCGGTGGAGTAGAGATCCTCCCGGGCGATGCTCTCGAAAAGGGAGGCCGCCTTCTCGCTGTCGCCGGCCAGCAGGGTCGCCAGGGCTTCGTTCATCCAGATCCAGTTTTTCATCGGCTGGGCCGTGCCGGGCAAGGCGGCGAGTCGTGCGAATTCGGCCCGGGCCTCATCAAACTGACGGCCGGCCAGCAACTGGACGCCCTGATCGAACATGTCCTTCAATTCCGTCGCGCTGTAGGTGGCCGCGGCGACCGGCTTGTCCCTGCCATCCGGGCCGAAAATTTTATCCCGGAAGGCGTAAACCATGCCGCCGCAGGTCAGAATGGCGAGGAGCAATCCCAGGCTCAAGAACGCCGTGAGGTTCTTCGAAGATTGTGTCTCCATCACCACGCGCTCCTTGGGTTTGTGGGGCTTTTGCGCCCGCTCCAGCAATTTGTGCCGCGCGTAGGAGAGATGTTCGATGAGTTCGTGGTAGGAGTTGTACCGCTCGTCCGGATTCTTCGCCAGCATGCGGTTGATCACATAGGCGGTCTCGCTGGAAACATCGGGGGCGAAGGCTTGCAGGCTCACCGGCAAACTTTTGAGTTGTTTCAACGCCACCATGGAAGCGGTCTCCGCCTCGTACGGCGGACGGCCCGACAGCGCATGAAACAACGTGCCGCCGAGACTGTAGATATCGCTGCGGAAATCCTCCGGCAGATTGTCGAGTTTCTCCGGCGCGATGTAGTAGGGGGTGCCCCAGATTTCGCCGGTCTTCGAGGCGGCCTCATCCATCACGATGGCCAGACCGAAGTCCACCAGTTTGGCCGAATGGGAGTCGGCGAAAAGGATGTTGCCCGGTTTGATGTCACGGTGAATGAGTCCGTGTTCCAGCGCGGCTTCCAGTCCTTGCGCGATCTGAATCCCCACCTCCAGCATCTGGGCCTCGCCCACGCGGCGCTGCAGCGTCATGAGATGATCGAGCGTTCCCTTGCCGACCAGTTCCATCGCGAGGTAAAACTGTCCGTGATCCTCTCCGAACAAAAACACCTTGACCACATGGGGGTGGTTGATCGAGGCGGTGATGCGGGCTTCCTCCGCCAGCTTGGCTTTTTCGTCTTCGTTGGCGCTGAGTTCCTTTTTAAGAATTTTCAGCGCCACATTGCGGTTCAGATTGCAATCCACCGCCTTGAAGACCGAGCCCATGCCCCCTTCGCCCAGGAGTTCGATCAGGCGGTAGTTGTTGAACTGTTTGCGGGCGCGCAAGTTCTGACCACAGCTCGGACAAAAAATCTGCGCGAAGGGCGCCTGCTGCGTCACATCCATCAGCGTGCCGCAGGCGGGACAGGCTTCCAGCAACTGGCCGCCGAATCCGGCTTTTTCCGCCCGCTCCTCCGAAACCGGAATGGTTTCCAGCGGTTCGGCGGGCGGCTCCGCTTCCGGGCCGGGGACATTCTCTTCCGGGCCGACCGCGGTGCCTTCCGCTGCCGACCCTTCAGCCTCTGGTTCGGGCTGATCGGAAGTTTTCTCTGTTAACATTGATCCAAGGGGTGGATGTCTTGTTGTGAATAACTAACGTCCTGATGCTTCTTTCGCAAAGAAATTCGATTCTGTATGCCTGCTGAGCAAATCTTTCATGTGCTGACCATGGAGGCCGGACTGCGTTTCGACCTCTTCCTGGCCGGGCGGCTGCCGGGCCTTTCCCGTTCGCGCATCCAGGCCATCATTCGCGACGGTGCGGCTCTGCGCAATGGCACCCCGGCCCGTTCCTCGGAGACCGTCCGCGACGGTGACGTCATCACCTGGCGCGAGCCCGACGCGATTCCCTGCGACAGTGCCACGGCGGAGGACATCCCGCTCGACATCCTTTTCGAGGACGAACATCTCCTCGTCCTCAACAAGCCCGCCGGCATGGTCGTTCATCCCGGCGCGGGCAACGCCCACGGCACCCTTGTGTCCGCCCTGCTCCATCATTGCAAAAACCTCTCCGGCATCGGCGGAGTCGAGCGTCCCGGCATCGTGCACCGTCTCGACAAAGAAACCAGCGGCTGTCTGGTCGTGGCCAAAAGCGATCCCATCCATCGCGACCTCTCGGCCCAGTTCGCCGGACGCGAAGTCCAGAAAACCTACCTCGCCCTCATCGGCAGCCAGCCCCGCCAGCGCAGCGGCATCGTCGATGCGCCGATTGACCGTCACCCCGTCCACCGCCAGAAAATGCGGGTCTGCTCACCGGGCCGCGGCCGCGATGCCGTGACCGAATACCGCATCCTTGCGACGAAGGACGGCATCAGCCTCATCGAATGCCGCCCCCGCACCGGCCGCACCCACCAGATCCGCGTTCACCTGCAGCATCTCGGCTGCCCCGTCCTCGGCGACCAGCTCTACGGACGCCGCGTCGGTTACACCCGGCACATGCTCCACGCCTGGAAACTGGAATTCCGCCACCCGCACGATTCCCGCCCGCTCGCCTTCGAGGCCAAACCCCCGGCGGAATTTGCGATTTAGGATTTCCGATTTCCGATTTTCGGGCCAGATTCCCCCCTTCCTCGCCGTGAAGCCTCGCGTCCTTCTCCTCTTTTTGTTGCTTCCGCTGGCCGCCCCGGCGGCCGAAACGCTCGACCTCACCCTGCAAAAGGCCATCCAGCTCGCCCTGGCCAAAAATTTCCGCATTAAGATCAGCGAGTTCGATCCCAAGATCGCCAAAGCCCGGCAAAAAAGCGCCTCCGGCAAATTCGACCCCACCCTCGAAGCCTCCTACACCTACGACCGCAACGAGAACGAACTCCGCACCCTCGACACCGGCCTCAACGACGCCACCGTCACCGCCGGCGACCCCAGCCCCGACCTCTTCGCCCTCCAGTCCGGCCAGGAGTTCGACACCTCCATCACCGGCCTGCTCCCCTGGGGCATGACCTACGACATCGGTCCCTCGCTCAGCATCGACACCGACAGCCAGCGCAACCCCCAATTCACCAGCTACAACAGCTTCTTCGGCGTCACCGTGGCCCAGCCGCTTTTGAGAAACTTCGGGACGGACGTCAATCTCGCCGACATCCGCATCGCCCGGGCCAACCGCGCCATCTCCCAATGGCAGCTCCGCCAGGCCGTCATTGATGTCGTCACCGACACGATCGCCGTTTACGCCGAGCTCTTCTTTTCCATCGAAAACCTTGAGGTCGAAAAACGCTCCCGCGCCCTCGCCGCCCAGCTTCTGGCCGACAACCTCAAGCGCGCCGAGATCGGGGTCATGTCCGACCTCGATGTCATGCAGGCCCGCTCCGACCTCGCCTCCCGCGAGGAGCGCGTCATCGTCGCCCAGCGCGCCGTCTTCGATAACGAGAACTTCCTCAAGCAACTCGTCACCGACGAGATTTCCCGCATCCTTCAAACCCGCCTGCAAATCACCCCGCCCGAACTCCCGGACACCGCCCCGCCCGACCGCACCCGCGATTTTGCCCGCGCCTTCGAGATTCGGCCCGACTACCGCCAGGCCCTCCTCGACATCCAGAAACGCCAGATTACCGTCGTCTTTACCCGCAATCAGGCCCTGCCCCGCCTCGACCTCACGGCGAGCTTCGGCGTCAACGGCATCGACACCGAACTCGCCTCCAGCTTCGAACGCACCGCCGGCAACGGCAACCGCAACCTCTCCGGCAACCTTGGCGCCATCTTCAGCCTCCCCGTCCCCAACCGCACCGCCGTCGGCAACCTCGAAGCCTCCAAACTCGAGGCCCTCCGGTCCCTCGTCGATCTCAAGCGTCTCGAACAAGCCATCTTCGTCGAGGCCGACAACGCCGCCGGCCAGATCGACACCACCCGCAAACGCATCGAGGCCACCCGCGTCGCCCGCGAGTTCGCCCAACTCACCCTCGACGCCGCCCAGGCCCGCCTGGCCAGCGGCACCACCACCACCTTCGAAGTCCTCCAATTCCAACGCGACCTCGCCACCGCCGAGGCCAACGAATACCGGGCCAAGGCCGACTTCATCAGGGCCGTCGCCTTCTACGCCCGCCTCACCGGAGCGACGCTGGAGCGCAACCGCATCATTCTGGAATAACTGTAGCGGCGGTCTGTGACCGTCGCACTCCTCCGACCGCTACAAAAAAGCAAATCCGACCGACTCTTCGCTTGGCCTTGACCATCTAATAAGTGATGGTATGAGTGATGGTATGCCGAGGATGACGCACCGCACGACGTTCACCCTGGATGAACCAACCGCTCAGCGGCTCAAAAGACTGGCCGCCCGCTGGCAGGTTTCCCAAGCTGAGGTTGTCCGCCGTTCGGTCGAGCAGGCTGAAAAAACGATTGCCCCGGACAACCCCGACCCGGCGGTCATGTTGCGCGAACTTTTTGCCACCGGCGGGGGCTTGGATCTCGAAAAAGGCAACGCCTATATCGCGGAAGTCTATGAAGACCGGAAGCATTGGCGCGGCGAATGATTTGTCTCGACGCAAATTTCCTGATCGGCGGAGTGATTGAAGCCCGGCCGGAATCCCATCATCTGCTTGCTTGGTTGGAAGCCGGGGAGACGTTTTGCACACCCGCCCCCGCTTGGTATGAGTTCCTCTGCGGCCCGGTGAATCCCGCGCAGATCAGGACCATGCGTGCCTTTCTCACGGAAGGAATCGTCGCCTTTGAGGAACCGCAGGCGCTTACGGCTGCGCGGCTTTTCAATGCGGTCCAACGTTCCCGCCGCTTGCGGGTGGACGCCATGATCGCCGCCACCGCGATCCATCAGAAAGCGCCTCTCGCGACGCTCAATGCCGAAGATTTCAGCCTCTTCACGGCCCATGGGCTCGAGCTGGCGACACCGCTCGAATTCTAGTGGATTTCGGTGGATAAAACCACCGCCACGACGGGGAACAAAGCATGAGGATAGAAGCGGCTGCCAGCCCTTCCCCGTTGCCAGATTGACCTCGCCCATAAATATGGTTAAATGCTTTTATGAAAACCACGCTCGACTTGCCGGATGAGCTTTTCCGTGAAGTCAAGGCCACGGCCGCTCGACGAGGGGTGCTGATGAAGCAATTCATCACCGAGGCCCTCACCGAGAAACTCGCCGCCCCTGCTCCCAATCCCGAGCCCAAGCCCTGGATGAAGTTTGCCGGTTGCATGGCCAGTGACCCCGGAATGCTGGCCGAACTCAAACGCATTGATCAAATCGTCGAGGACGAATTTGGCCGCGTGGACGAGACCGACTGGAAATGATCCTCGACACCAACGCCTTGTCTGCCTGGTGGAACAATGATTCCGCCATCGTGGGAATCATGGAAAACATCGCCCGGATTTACGTTCCCGTGCCGGCCCTGGCGGAATTCCGCTTTGGCCTCTTCCAATCACGGAAACGCGAAGTCATGGAATCCTGGATGCAGCGCGCCCTCGCCAGCACCCGGATCCTCGGCATCGATGACGCCACCACCTTCCACTACGCCGATCTCCGGTTGGCCTTGAAAAAACGCGGCACCCCCATCCCCATGAACGACCTCTGGATCGCCGCCATCGCCCGCCAGCACCGGCTCCCCATCCTTTCCCGCGACGCCCATTTCGACCTTGTCGAAGGCGTGGAACATGTGGCGTTTTAGACCCCGCCCTTTAGCAAATCCCGGGAACAAAGCCTGAGCGGGCGCGACCTCACCGCAGATGAAAGCTGCCAAAGTCTGCTGGGGAGAATCCGTCGTTTATACCTCCGGTCCGATGCGGGCGACGCGGGCCGGACCACATCACAGAAACCTCCTGGCAGATGGGCCGTGACATCCTGGAGTTTGAACAAGGCGGCAACTGAATGAGTGCGAAAAAGCCTAAGCAAAAATACGTCCCTCCTTCGAGTTTCACCCTGGGAGATTCAGGCTTGTAAAACTGTGAATTTGTGTTTCTGTGAAAACGTGAAGAATATTACGATTGCCTTGGATGACGAAACGTATCGCAAGGCTCGGATCGTAGCCGCGCAGCGCGACACGTCCGTCTCGGCTCTGGTGAAGAAATCTCTCCTCACCCTCACCGCCGAGACGCCCGCTCCCCGTGATCTCAGGCAGGAGCAGGAAGTCATGCTCGACTCTCTCTGGCAGCGCCATCCCGGTTTTACGTCGGCCGAGAACCTTTCGCGCGAGGCGCTTTATGAGCGTCCATGATTTTTCTCGATACCAATATTCTTCTTTATGCGATTTGCCCCGGCCGGGACGAGCGGGCCAAGGCGGAGATCGCGCGGGAGATTTTGCGGCGCGATGATGTCGCGCTCTCCGTCCAGGTGCTTCAGGAGTTTTACGTCCAGTCCACCCGCCCCCCCAGGTCGCAACCGCTTTCCCACGCCGAGGCAACGGCCTTGATCGAGGTCTGGCTTCGGTTCGCCGTCGTTGAGCTTTCCGTGCGGCTTCTGCAAACCGCCCTCCGTCTGAAGGATCGCTACCAGACTTCCTATTGGGATGCCGCCATCCTTGCCGCTGCGACCACGGCAGGCTGCAACGAACTCCTCTCCGAGGACCTGAACCCCGGTCAGAGTTATGATGGGGTCCGGGTAGTCAATCCCTTTACCGGAACTTCCGGGGCCGTCTGACAGTCTTGCCGCTGGTCGAAGATCACGGTTAGATGTCCGCGAATGAGTAGAACCTTGAAAATCGCCGGACGGGAATTCTCCTCCCGTCTCCTCCTCGGCACGGGAAAGTTTTCCTCCAACGAAACCATGCGCGACGCCCTGGCGGCCAGCGGGACGGAGATCGTCACGGTCGCCCTCCGCCGGGCCGACCTCAGCGGAAAAAAGGATCCCTTTGCCAACATCCTCGATTTTATTGATCCGAAAAAATACCTCCTCCTGCCCAATACCAGCGGCGCCATGAACGCGGAGGAGGCCGTCCGCCTGGCCCGCCTCGCGGCTGCGGCCGGACTCCCGCAATGGGTCAAGCTGGAGATTCATCCCGACCCGCATTATCTCCTGCCCGATCCGATCGAGACCTTCAAGGCGGCCGAAATTCTGGTGAAGGAAGGGTTCGTCGTTCTGCCCTATATCAACGCCGACCCCGTGCTGGCCAAACGCCTCCAGGACATTGGCACCGCCACGGTGATGCCGCTGGGTTCGCCCATCGGCAGCAACCGCGGACTCGAAACCCGTGCCCAGATCGCCATGATCATCAATCAGGCCACCGTGCCCGTGGTGGTGGACGCTGGCATCGGCGCGCCCAGCCATGCCGCCGAGGCCATGGAGATGGGCGCGGATGCCGTGCTGGTAAACACCGCCATCGCCGCCGCGCGCGATCCCGTTCGCATGGCGCGAGCCTTCAAAGTCAGCGTCGAAGCCGCCCGCGAAGCCGTCGAAGCCGGCCTGCCCACCCAGCTCGACCACGCCGAGGCAACCAGTCCGCTGGCGGCGTTTTTGGCAGCGGGGAAATAGGCCCTTGCGGCATACACCATGTTTTCGTATTGGTGTGTATATGCGAACAAATATTGACTTGGATAACGGGTTGGTGGCCCGCGGCCTCAAGCTTTCGGGACTTCGCACGAAGAAGGACCTCGTCAACATGGCCCTGCAGGAGTTTGTGAGGCGCAAAGATCAAAAAAAGATTTTGGAATTGCGGGGGAAAATTCATTGGGACGGTGATCTTGATGCGATGCGTCAAAGCCGGTTCTGATGGTTCTGGTTGATACCGGCGTCTGGATTGACTTTCTGGCCGGAAGGCAGACCCCGGAGGTGGATGTTGTCTTCGCACTTTTGGAGCGAGAAGAGACCCTGGTGTTTACCGGTTCGATTCTCCAGGAGCTGATGCAGGGTTGCCGTAAAGAGACCGAGGCCGCGGCCATCGAAGAGCACTTCCTGCCCTTTATCGAAATTTTCCCCCAACGATCTTCCTACAAGCTGGCGGCACGAATTTTTCGCGATTGCCGCACGAGTGGCTTCACCATTGGAAGTTCCGTGGATTGCTTGATCGCGGCCTGTGCCATCGAGAGCGATTGTCTTGTTCATCACAAAGATCGCGATTTTTCTTTCATTGAGAAAGTCTGCGGTCTGAAGGTTTACAAAGTCTAATATCCCAAATGGAACTGCCCCAAAAATCCTTCGTCCTTCGTCAGTAGCCCTTCGTCATTTTTTCCCATGTCCGACGACAAGCAGACTCCCATGATGAAGCAGTATCTCGCCGTGCGGCGGGAATTGCCTCCTCACACCATCCTGCTTTTCCGCCTCGGCGATTTTTATGAAATCTTCGGCGACGATGCGAAGGTGGCCTCACCCATTCTGAACGTCGCCCTGACCAAGCGCGGCGAACTCCCCATGTGCGGCATGCCGTATCATTCCGCCCGTGGGTATATCGAAAAACTCGTCCAGGCCGGCTGGCGGGTGGCCATCTGCGATCAGGTCGGCGAGGTCCAGGCCGGCAAACTCGTCCGCCGCGAACTCTCCCAGATCCTCAGTGCCGGCACATTGGACGACTTTGGCCTCGATGACCGCAAGCCCAACTTCCTCGCCGCCATCTGCCGCCGCGGAAAGGCCTTCGGCCTGGCCTTTTGCGAATTGAGCACCGGCGAATTCCGTCTCACCGAGGTGGACACCACCGCCGCGCTCCTGGACGAACTGGCCCGCGTTTCTCCCGCCGAAACCATCGCACCCGAGCCACAGCAGGAGGATTTTGCCGCGATCGAGGGAGTCAATTTTTTCGAGGGCTACATCTTTGAGACTGATCCCGCCGCCGAGCTCCTGCGCGAGCATTTCAAGGTCCATTCCCTCGACGGATTCGGCTGCGCCGACCTGCCCGCCGCCGTGGGAGCGGCCGGGGCGCTGCTGCATTATCTGACCCGCCAGATGCGGCGCAACGCCTCGCACCTGCGCCGCCTCCAACCTTATCGCGCCAGCCAGTTTCTCATCCTCGACGCCGCCAGTCAGTCCCATTTGGAACTCGTCCAGTCCCGCGCCGGAAAAGCCCTGACCCTCCTCGGTGCGCTCGACCGCGCCGTCACCCCGATGGGCGCGCGCCTCCTGCGCGAATGGGTGCTGCATCCCCTGCGCGAAGTGGAGGAAATCCGCGCCCGGCAGAATGCCATCGCGCGTTTGTTGGAGGATTCGCTGCTGCTGGGTAAACTGCGCGAACACCTTGCTGAAATCCGCGACCTCGAACGCGCCGTCTCGCGCCTCAACGGCAACTCCGGCAACGCCCGCGACCTCGCCGCCCTGGCCAATTCGCTGGCCTTGGTGCCCGGGGTGATTGATGGCGCGAAAGCAATCGGCAGCCCCTTGATCGAAACGCTCGCCGCCGGCCTCCATCCGCTGCCCGACCTGGTCGACACGCTTGCCCGCGGCATTGTGGACGAACCCCCCGCCATCCTGCGCGACGGCGGACTCATCCGCGACGGCTACGATCCCGCCCTCGACGAACTCCGCGCCGCCTCCCACGAGGGCAAGAACTGGATCGCCGCCTTGCAGGAAAAAGAAATCACCCGCACCGGCATCAGGTCCCTCAAGGTCCGCTTCACTTCGGTCTTCGGCTATTTCCTCGAGATCACCAAGGCGAACCTGCCCTCCGTGCCGGAGGATTACATCCGCAAACAAACCACCGTCAATGGCGAGCGGTTCATCACGCCCGCACTCAAGGAAATCGAGGGCAAAATCCTCGGCGCCGACGAACGCGCCAAAGCCCGCGAGATCGAACTCTTTCAGGAACTCCGCGCCCGGGCCCTGGCCGAACTCCCCGCCATCCAGGAAACCGCCGCCTCCCTCGCCGCGCTCGATGTGCTGGCCGGCCTGGCCGAAACCGCCCGTCAGCAGCATTACATTCGTCCCGAAGTGGACGATTCCGGCGTGCTGGAAATCATCGACGGACGCCACCCCGTCCTCGATCAACTCACCACCACAGCGGAGCGGTTTGTCCCGAACGATACCGCCCTCGACGCCGACGGCAAAAAGTTTGCCATCATCACCGGACCAAATATGGCCGGAAAATCCACCTACATCCGCCAGGTCGCCTTGCTCACTCTCATGGCCCAGATGGGTAGCTACCTGCCCGCTGCGTCCGCCCACATCGGCGTGACCGACCGCATCTTCACCCGCGTGGGAGCGAACGACGATCTGGCCAAGGGTCAGTCGACCTTCATGGTCGAGATGAACGAAACGGCCAACATTCTCAACAACGCCACGGCGAAGAGCCTGGTCATTCTGGACGAGATCGGGCGCGGCACGTCCACCTTCGACGGACTCAGCATCGCCTGGAGTGTGGCGGAGTTTCTCCACGACGAGGTCGGCTGCCGCACGCTCTTCGCCACGCATTACCACGAGATCACCGACCTCGAACGCACGAAGTCCGGTGTGACGAATCTCAATGTCGCCGTGCGCGAATGGAACGACCAGGTGATCTTCCTGCGCAAAATCCTCCCCGGCCGCGCCGACCAGAGTTACGGCATCCAGGTGGCTCGATTGGCCGGCTTGCCCGACTCCGTGCTCCACCGCGCCAAGGAAATCCTCAACAACCTGGAAAAATCCGAACTCAACGCCGAGGGCGAACCGATTCTCGCCCATAAGGGGGAGGGGCCCCTTATTCCCTCCGGTCGGAAGAAGAAAGCCGCCAGCCGCGATGGCCTGGGGCAGCTTGATTTGATTTAGAAAGCGCGATTGATGGTGGGGTCCCCTCTCCGCATTGAGCCTAGCCAGGCCGGGGATTTTGTGTTTACGCTGTATTCATATGGTCAAAAAACTCCTCCACACGCGTTATCGCGTGACTGACCTGGAAAAAACCGTCGGCTTTTACCGCGATGTGCTGGGTTTGGAAGAAGTCCGTCGCCACACCAGCGGGCGGGGCTCGCAATTGGTTTTTTTCCAAGCCCCGGGCAGCGAAGAGCTGATCGAAATTTGCAAATATGATGCCAGTGGGCCCGTGCAGGTCGGACCGGATCTGACCCATCTGGCCTTCGAGGTGGAGGACATTGAGGCCTTTGCCCGGCATTCCGCCGCGTTGGGTTATCCGTTGAGCGACGGGCCGCACAAGAGTTCCAACGGGTCCGCCATGGCCTTCATCGACGCCCCCGAGGGCTATGAAGTCGAACTGATTCAACCCGCAAAAACCCCCTGATGGATTTCGATTGGATCAATGTTCCGGCGGATTTGGGCGATGTCACCGCGAAGGAGGTTGAGGAATCCTTCGAGGATCCGTTCAGCATCCGTCTGCTGCCGGACACCGACGAGGTTTCGGCCGGCGAGGCGCGCTATTTCATTTTGGGCAAGTCGGTGTCCGGACGCTCGATTTTTACGATTTTCTGGACGGACGGCAAAAAGTACCGCGTGATCCAGTCGCGGCAGATGACCGAGGCCGAGAATGTTTTTTATGAACGCAAGAACGCGGATCTGGCCAATTAAATCATGAGAGTTCTGACCAAATGGGGCGACGTCCCGCGCTTTTCCAACGAACAGGATGAGGCCGAATTCTGGAGGGAAACGTCTCTCGATTCGCGGTTGATGAATGTCTCCATGCTCAAGACGGACAATCGGGATTCGATCACGATCACGTTGCGCTTTGATCCCCGCATGCTGGCCCGCATCAAACGGCTGGCCCGCTCGCGCTACTTGAATTACCAGAGCATGATCAAGCAGTGGTTGAGCGAGCGGCTGGAGAAGGAACTGGGATAGTTCCCGAGGGACGGGCCGGGTTTTTGATTTTCGGGTGACGCGGTTTCGATAACTCGAAATCAGGCGCTGACCTTGGGATCCCGTTTTTCGGCGGATGGGACCGGGGGAGTGAGTGCTGCGCGGATGTTCCAATTTGCGCATTCCAGTCGTTTTCCGGCTTCCTCCATGGTCAGTTCCAAACGGGCCGCGACGATGCGGGTGGCGCGGTCGCGGAGTTTGTGATTGGTGGGCCGGAGGCAGGACATGAAGTTTCCGTCCACGTGGCCGAGGCGGATCATGACGCAGGAGGAGAGAATATTGAGCGCGACCTTGGTGGCGGTGCCGGCTTTCAGCCGGGTCGAGCCGGTGAGGAGTTCCGGCCCGGTGGGCAGATCAATCTCCACCTCCGCCCGGAGATGATTTTTTGTCCGGGCCGGGTTGCAGGTGAGGAGAATGGTGCGGGCCCCGAGGGCGGTGGCGGTCTCGAGGGCGCCGCGCACAAACGGGGTGCGTCCGCTGGCGGTGATGCCGCAAAGCACATCAGCGGCCGAGAAGCCGCGGGCGTGGAGGGCTTGGGCGCCGGCGGCAGCGTGATCTTCCGCCCCTTCCACGCTTTGCTGAATAGCCGTTGCGCCTCCCGCGATGATGGCCTGCACGAGAGCAGGCGGCACGCCGAAGGTCGGCGGCATCTCGCTGGCGTCGAGCACGCCGAGCCGTCCGCTGGTGCCTGCTCCGGCGTAAAACAAGCGCCCGCCCTGGCGCAGGGCTTCCGTGGTGATTTCCACCGCGCGGGTCAGGGCGTCCGCAGCCGACCCAAGGGCCTCCTCGACGCGGCGTTCCTCTTGGGTGAAGAGGGCGACGAGTTCGCGGGCGGAGAGGCGGTCGAGGTGGGCCGAGCCGGGATGGGATTGTTCGGTCGAGGCGTGATGCAGGGCGGGTTCCTCCGGAACGGGGCCGGGCAGGTTGACGGCTCCGGCCGCTCCCGAGGCCAGGATGGCCGCGCCCAGGCTGGCCGCCGTTTCGCAGACGGCGACTTCACCGCCGGGCCATTTTTGGGCGAGCGCCGCGGTAAAGAGGTCGACATAGAACGGATGCTTTTGAAACACGCCGCCCATCAGGCGAACCGGGGGCCGGGCAAAGTCCAGCCGTCCCGCCACTGCGGCGGTGAGGGCGGCCAGGGCCGTCGCGCCTTCCTCGAGAGTCGAGGCCACTTCTTCATCGGCGGCATGGTTGAAGAGCCGCGGCGTCAAGCGGGCCAGGTCGCTCTTGTGAGCGGTTTGCACCCACGCCGTCAGTTCGCGCAGGGTGTTCAATCCCAGCGTGCGCAGGACATCGCGGGCCAGCGGGCTGATCCCGCGCCCGGTGTCAAAATCGAATAAAATCCGCCGCAGCGCGTGGATGGCCAAATCGTATCCGCCGCCCGAGTCGCCCAGCAGATGGCCCCAGCCGCCGGCCCGCTCTTCGACGCCGTTGCGGCGTCCGGTCACGGCCGAGCCCGTTCCGGCAATCACCGCGATGCCGTCGCCGTTTCCGAAAGCCGAGGCGAAGCCCGATTCGCGGTCGCTGCCGCTGCGGATGTGCGCGTCCGGCCAGACCGCTGTGGCCAGGGCATGCAGATTGGTGCGGTCCTCCGCCGTCGCGCATCCGGCCAGAAAGACGCCGACGTGCGCGGCGTTTCCCGGCAGGTTTTGCAGCAGGCGGCGCAGCGAGCCGGCGTCGAGGAGTTTCATGCTGCCCGGGCCGGCGCGGCCCTCCTCCATCACGTGAAGGATACCGTGGATGTTCTGGCAGAGGGACCAGGTGGTTTTGGTCGCGCCGCCGTCAATTCCGAGGATAAGTTGCTTGGACTCCGCGGTCACAAAACGTTTGTATAACAGTTCGCCGCCATGAGCCTCACAATTTTTCTTTCCCGCCCGGTCAGGGCTGCTTTTTTTTGGGCGGCGTTCGGTGGGTGGGGGGGCATCCTGTGGATTCTTTCGGCGGGTCCCCCGGTCATCGGGCAGGGGCCGGCCGCACTCCCCATCGATAAGGTCCTGCACTTCCTGTATTTTTTCGGGGGCGGCGGGTGTTTGATGCTGGCCTGCCTGCATACCTTCGCCCGGCGGGGATGGGGGCTGGCCCTGGCCGTGGCCGCTTCCCTGGCTCTCCTCGGGGCCTTGGACGAGTGGCATCAGACGTTTACGCCCGGTCGCGAAGGCGGCGATCCCAAGGACTGGGCGGCGGATTGTGCGGGGGGCTTGGCCGCGGCATTTTTGATCGGAGCGCTTTATGGCAGATATCGAAAAAGCGAAACAGCGGGCGCTTGAACTGACCCGCGAGATCGATCGGCACAGCAGCCTGTACTATGAGCGGGCGGCTCCCGAGATCACCGATCAGGAGTTCGACGCCCTCCTGCGCGAACTCCGCGATATCGAGGAGAAGCATCCCGGACTGATCTCGCCCGACTCGCCCACGCAAAAAGTGGGCGGCACGGTGCTGGCGGCCTTCGAACAGGTCCGTCACCTCGTGCCCATGCAGAGTCTGGACAACACCTATTCGGAAGGGGAACTGGGCGACTTCGTGCGGCGCATCCAGAAACTTCTGCCCGGCGAAACGATTCCCCTCACGATCGAACCCAAGGTGGACGGCGTGGCCATTGCCCTGCTCTACGAAAATGGCCGGCTCGTGCGCGCCGCCACCCGCGGTGACGGCACGGCCGGGGACGACGTGACGGAAAACCTCAAGACCATCCGCGCGATTCCGCGCCAGTTGCCGGATGGAGCCCCTGCGCGCATGGAGATCCGGGGCGAAATTTATCTGCCGAAAAAACTCTTCGCCAAAATCAACGAGGAGCGCGACGAGCAGGGCCTGCCCGCGTTTGCCAATCCGCGCAACACGGCGGCGGGATCACTCAAGCAACTCGATTCGCGTCTGGTGGCCAGGCGCGGACTGGAGGCGATTTTCTACGGTTACGGCGCATTTGAAGGGACCTTGCCCCGCACGCAGAGCGAGTTCATTGAACTGCTGCGTGGTTTCGGCCTGCCCGTGCCGGGCAAACTCTGGCAGGCGCAGACCACGGACGAGGCCCTGGCCGCCATCCGCGAACTTGGAATCATCCGCCACGATTTTCCCTACGAGACCGACGGGGCCGTGTTGAAGGTGGACATCCTGGCCCAGCGCGAGCGGCTCGGTGCCACCGCAAAGGCTCCTCGCTGGGCCATCGCCTACAAATACGAACCCGAACAGGCCGAGACCAAACTGCGCGACATCACCGTGCAGGTGGGCCGCACCGGAGTGCTCACGCCGGTCGCGGAATTGGATCCCGTTTTTGTCAGCGGCAGCACGGTCGCCCGCGCCACACTGCACAACGAGGAGGAGATCGTGCGCAAAGACATCCGCATCGGCGACACCGTGGTGATCGAGAAGGCCGGGGAGGTCATTCCCGCCGTCGTCAAAGTCCGGACCGATCTCCGCCGGGGCGACGAGGTGGTTTTCCAAATGCCGGCGCATTGTCCCGCCTGTGGCGATCCCGTCGTGCGGGAGGAAGGCTTTGTGGCCGTGCGGTGCGGGAATCTTCATTGTCCCGCGCAACTCAGCCGCCTGCTCGATCACTTCGCCATGCGGGGCGCACTCGACATTGAGGGTCTGGGCGACAAGGTCGCGCTGAAGCTGGTCGAAAAGAAAATGGTGCGCACGCCGCTCGACCTTTTCGATTTGCAGCTGGCCGACCTCGCGCCGCTCAATCTCGGCACCGAGGACGAGCCGCACACCTTCGGCGAAAAAAACGCGCAGAAACTCCTCAACGCCCTTGAGCGCTCGAAAACACTGCCGCTCTGGCGCTGGATTCACGCGATCGCCATTCCCGACGTCGGGGCCGTCACGGCGCGGGATCTTGCGTCCCTGCACCAGGACCCGGCCGCCCTGGCCTCGTCCGAAATTCTTCGCGATATCGTCCGGCTCGATGAACGGACCGTTCCACGAAAGGATGTTTCCAAAGAGGAGCGCGAATTCTTGAAGCAAGAAGCCGACGCTCTCGGCGAGAAATTGCTCGCGGCCGGTGCCGCCACAAAATCGAAATCCGCAAAACATCCGCGCGACGTCAACCCTGCCATCGGTCCGGTGGCCGCGCGGGCCGTGCTTGGGTGGTTTGCAAGCGATGAAGGCCGCCGGACCCTCGAGCGTTTCGCGCAATACGGCATCCATCCCCTTGGAGAAGAACCGTCGTCGGCTTCCGCTTCCGGTGAAGGCCCGCTCAAGGGCACGACCTGGGTGCTGACCGGCGCCTTGAGCGCGCCGCGCGAGGAGATCGCGGAGGAGATTCGCCAGGCCGGCGGCACGGTCTCGGGCAGCGTGAGCAAAAAGACAACCTACATCCTCGCGGGCGAGGACGCGGGCAGCAAATTGGAGAAAGCCCGTGCGCTTGAAGTGAAGGTGCTCAGCGAAGCGGAGTTCCGGGAGATGGTGGCAGTGTAAGAGGATTGCAATTGTCCATCGCCGGAACTAAGCTTCCAAGATGCCAATTGGAGTTTCGCGAGGGAAAGTCAATGCGGATCAGTTGCTGGCCCACCTGGACCGTCTGAGCGCCCGCCTTGATGTGATGACCCGGCTGTACGAGAGAATCCAACGGCAAAAACGGAGTGCCCGCACGGTGAAAAGTGAGAATGAAGTCCTTGCTCGGTCCGTCACGGGCGGGGCGGAGCGCACGGGAGCCGCCGCCCGCGCAGCCAAAGTCATCCGCCAATCCAAACACCGAGTGTCTCCATCCGTGGCTTTCGTTTCGTTTCGTCAACCGACCATCGCAGAGAAGAAGTATGCCAAAACTCTGGCCGCCAAAGCGAAGGCTGCCTTGGTGAAAGTGCGTGGCTAGCTTTCAGCGGCGGATCGTCATCCGGGAGGATGATCTGGAAATTGATCTTCTCGCTCTTTTCGGATCGGCCAAAACCGGGGATCACTTCCTTGAGGGGGCGGAAGATCTTCTTTCTCGCGATCCCGGCGTGGGTTTTTGCCTCGAAGAAGATGCCTCTGTCTGGATTTTGCCCATGGCTCCGGTGGGTGACAAAAGTATTGCTCTTTACTACACGTTCGATGACGAAACGGTCATCCTTCTGAGCCTTTCCGCCTTCTGATTCTTTTCCTTTCCAAATCAAATACGAAATGTCCGACCTCACCTCTCTCTACTCCGATTACGTCATGCCGACCTACGGGCGGTTCGATCTCGATATCGCCCGGGGGGCTGGGGTCCGGGTCTGGGATTTTGCCGGGAAGGAATACCTGGACTTCGGCGCGGGGATTGCGGTGTGTTCGCTCGGGCATGCCCATCCGGAAATCACGGAGGCGATCAGCAAGCAGGCGGCCACGTTGGTGCATACGTCGAATCTTTATCGCACCCAGCCGCAGGCGGAACTGGCCCGGCGGCTGGTGGAGATCACCGGGCCGGGGAAGGTGTTCTTTTGCAACAGCGGGGCGGAGGCGAATGAGGGGCTGATTAAAATCACGCGCAAGCGGGGCGCGGAATCGGGGCGGTACGAAATGATCACCTTTGCCAATTCGTTTCACGGACGGACGATGGCGGGGATCTCGGCCACGGCGCAGGAGAAGGTGAAGAAGGGATTCGCGCCGTTGCTCGAAGGTTTTGTTCATTGGCCGTATGGCGATCTGGCGGCGGTGCGGGCGGCGGTGGGTCCAAAGACGGGCGCGATTCTGGTGGAGCCGGTGCAGGGTGAGGGCGGTATTCACATCGCGACGGCGGAATTTTTGCGGGGGCTGCGGGAGATTTGCGACGAGCACGGGCTGTTACTGCTTTTTGATGAGATCCAATGCGGACTGGGTCGGACCGGGGATTGGTGCGGCTGGAAAAGCGTGGCTCCCGATGTGATGCCGGACGGGGTGAGTTGGGCCAAGGGGATTGCCAATGGATTTCCGTTGGGGGCGTTTTGGGCGACGGCCAAGGAGGGGCTGTGCGATACGCTCGGGCCGGGCACCCACGGGTCGACGTATGGCGGCAATCCGGTGGCGTGTGCGGCGGGTTTGAAGGTGCTCGAGATCGTGGAACGTGATGGTTTGCTTGCCAATGCGGTGACGCAGGGCGCCCGTCTGGCCAAGGCGATCCGGGGGCTGGGCAGCGCGAAGGTGGAAGAGGTGCGGTGTCTGGGACTCATGCTGGGGATTCAGTTGCAGGAGGGGGTGGTGGCTTTGGACGTGGTGAAGGCGCTGATGGCGGAAGGTTTGCTGACGATTCCGGCGGGGGAGCGGGTGGTGCGATTGTTGCCGCCTCTCAACATCACCGCGGCGGAGGCGGATGAGGCGGTGGAGGTGTTGGCTAAGGTGCTCGGTTAAAGCGGAGATTGCGTGGCATGAGCATCCTGCTCATGCGTCAATGGGGAGGTGGGTTTCGATCTGCCCACAGCGCATCGGCTGGAAGCCGATGCCACGATTTTATCGGGCATAATTCTCTTCGACAGGGCGGCGGTTTTTTGGTTTGAGTGTCGGGTGAAGCATTTGCTCTCGATTGAGTCTCTGTCCAAGGCGGAGATCGAAGAAATTGTCGCGCTGGCCGGAGTGATGAAGTCCGAGCGGGGGCGTCATGCCGCGCATCCGCTGCGGCACAAATGCTGGGCCCTGATGTTTTCCAAATCGTCCACCCGCACGCGCATCTCGTTCGAGGTGGGAATTCGGGAATTGGGCGGGGATGTGATTTTTCTGGCGGCGGACGATATCCCTACGGCGTCTACGACGTGGCCGACAACAGCGGCTGGGGCAGCGTCG